>SVBN01000035.1 GCA_015058875.1 Erysipelotrichaceae bacterium
ATCATTATTCCCCTGGTCAGAAGAATTTCCGAAGGAACTGTTCAGAAGTTAAATAAACAAGTCATATCATGATAGAAATGATAACTCTCGATTCTATCCGATATGACTTTTTAAATACAGGTACATGTTATTTGGCGTTTACGAACACTCGGTTTTTCTCCATTTTCTATGCGTATATCAATATTTTGGAATATAATACTCATTACGTGAGGAAATTATGAAAGAATTGACAGTTACGGTTTCATCACCGGAAGAGACAAATGAACTTGGCTGCAGACTCGGCAGCCTGGCTGAAAAAGATATGGTTTTCCTGCTGGACGGAGATCTCGGCGCAGGAAAAACCGCACTGACCCAGGGGATTGCGAAAGGTCTCGGGATTACCCGGAATGTTACAAGTCCCACATTTACGATCCTGAAGATATATAAAGGAAGACTCACCCTTTATCATATTGATGCTTACCGGCTTGAGGACGTTCATCAGGATCTCGGATTCGAGGAATTTCTGGATGACGGCGGACTTACCGTTATCGAATGGTCTCAGTTTGTTCCGGAACTGATTCCCGAAGAGCATCTGAATGTGAGAATCGATCTCGGCAATGATGAGGAGAGAACCTTTACATTCCATGCCCATGGGAAACAGTATGAAAAACTGCTGGAGGATTTGAAATGAATATTCTTTGTATTGATACCAGTCACAGATTTCTTGCTGTGGGGATCCTGAAGGACGGACAGCCTGCGGCTTCCTTCCAGAAAGAATGCTGGAAAAAGCAGTCAGAGGAATTATTTCCGGCTCTGCAGGAAGTTATGGATCAGGCCGGACTTTCGACTGAGGATATAGACGGTGCGGTCATTACCGAGGGACCGGGAAGCTATACCGGTGTCCGGATTGCGATGACCGTCGCGAAAGTATTCTGTGCTATGGGAAATAAGCCGCTCTATACAATCTCTACCCTCCGGCTGTATGCCGGGATGCTGGAAGACTGCAGGGTTGTCCTGGACGCCAGAGGTCAGAGGGCATATACCGCTGTTTACAGCAGCGGCGAAGAAATCGAAGCTCCTTCCGTACGTCCGTGCGGGGAGATCAGCGGTACAGAGATGCGGAAGAATGTTGTCGGAGACGGCAGACTGATCGGACGTGATGACTGCTGGCCGGATCTGATCGGATGCTTTGCGGCATGCCGGGCGTATTGGAAGAAAGCGGACAATATTCATCTTGTCGTGCCTGAATATCTGAAGGCAAATGAAGCTTATCTGGTAAAGAAATGATCAGAAAAATGACGGAAGGTGATCTCGACGAGATCGACAGACTGGAAAAAGAACTCTTTTCATCGCCGTGGCCGAGAGAAGAATACATATATGAGCTGAAACAGAATCCGTTTTCCAACCTGATTGTGATTGAGGAAGACGGGGAAATCGCCGCATACTGCGATTGGTGGATCATCTATGAGCAGGCTCAGATTGCGACGATCGGCGTGCGTGAAAAAAGCAGAAGAAAAGGATACGGGCAGATGATGATCGATGAGATTGTCAAAGATGCGGATGCTCATGGATGTGATTTCCTGAGCCTGGAGGTCAGAGTATCCAATACGCCGGCGATCCGTCTGTATGAAAAGAACGGATTTATTCAGGCAAATATCAGAAAGAATTATTACGAGGATAATCATGAGGATGCATACCTCATGATCCGTCCTCTCGGAGGAGGCAGTTATGACGAAGATACTGGCAATTGAGACAAGCTGTGATGAGACAGCCTGTGCAGTTGTGGAAGACGGATATCAGATCCTTTCCAACGTTGTGTCCAGCCAGATTAATGTTCATACATTATATGGGGGAGTTGTCCCGGAAGTCGCCAGCCGCATTCATGTTGAGAATATCTCAGCCGTGATACAGGAAGCGGTGGTTTCCGCAGGAGTATCAATGGATGATATTGATGCGATTGCATATACCCAGGGACCCGGACTGATCGGATCGCTGCATGTCGGCGTGCAGGCTGCCAAAACACTTGCATGGCAGTTTCACAAGCCGCTTGTTCCGGTGCATCATCTGACCGGCCATATCTATGCAAACAGGTTTGTTTCGGAACTGGAATTTCCGCTGATGGCACTGGTTGTCAGCGGCGGTCATACCGAGCTTGTATGGATGAAGAACGACTGGGATTTCAAAGTGATCGGAACAACGCGGGATGATGCGATCGGCGAGGCGTATGACAAGGTCGCAAGAGTTCTCGGGCTCGGCTATCCCGGCGGTCCGGTAATGGACAGGATTGCAAAAGAAGGAAAGCCGCATTATAAGCTGCCGGTTCCGAAGACCTCTTCGCAGTATGATTTCTCTTTCTCCGGATTGAAGACAGCTGTACTTCAGATGACGGAAAGGGAAAAGAAGGCAGGAAATGAAGTGATCCCTGCGGATGTGGCGTATGCATTCCAGGAAACAGCACTCGGTTCCATGACCGACAAGACGGTCGCGGCAGTCAGGGAATATCAGCCGAAAATGCTGGTGCTGGCCGGCGGCGTTGCGGCCAATTCACGTCTGCGTGCACTGATTACGGAAAAGATGGAGAAGGTTCCCGGAACCAGACTGATCATTCCGCCGATGTACTGCTGTACAGACAACGCCGCAATGATCGGTGCGGCCGGGTACGTCGCTTACCGGCATGGCTGCTTCGGAACGATGGATGCGGCAGCGGATCCCGCTCTGGAAATGCCAGGTGAAATTTAGTAAATAATTCACAAATTGATATCGCCGTGATAATATTAAAATCGGGTGATAACTATGGAAGAGAAGACAAAATCTGTACCGAAGGCGACATTGCATCGCTATCCGGTTTATCTGAAGGCTCTCCGCAAATTAAAGGCGGAGGGAGTAAACCGTATCATGTCCAGAGAACTCGCGGAGTACGTTTCAATTGAATCGACGACGATCCGCCGCGACTTCAGTTTCCTTGGAAATCTCGGCAAACAGGGCTACGGATACAACGTGGACGATCTGATCCGGATTTTCTCCGAGCAGCTTGGAATGAATTTTGATGAAAAGATCATTCTTGTCGGCTGCGGACATCTCGGAAAGGCTTTGCTGAATTACAACCACTGGAATCATGTGGTCGGTGAAATTGTCTGTGCATTTGATCTGAATCCGGAAGACGTCGGACAGGCGGCAGTACCGGTTTACGGATTGAATGAGATTTCCGAAAAAATACCGGAAGGATGCAGAATTGCAATTCTCTGCATTACGAAAGAAGTTCAGGAAACCGTGGACCTTCTCGTGGCAAACGGAATTACGGGAATGGTGAGCTTCTCGTCGGAGCACTTTACGGTTCCGGCAAATGTTTCTGTGAAAACAGTTGATGTGGTTTCAAGCATACAGGAGCTTGTCTTTGAAACCAATTCGAAATAGAGCAGATTCTGAATAAAGGGGGAATAACTATGCTCAGTGATATGACAGTGCGTGAGCTTTATGAGCTTACGCTGGACGGAACGGATATGGAAAAGGACCAGGTGGAGTATGTTTCTCTGCAGGGCTGGATCAGGACAAACCGTTCCGGAAAAAATGTCGGATTTATTGCGCTGAATGACGGAACCTATTTCCGCAACGCTCAGCTTGTATATTCAGACAGTCTTTCCAATTATGCGGAAGTATCCAAATATCTGACCGGAACAGCGATCAGTGTAACCGGAAAGTATCTTCCTACCCCGGAAAACAAACAGCCGTTTGAAATCCAGGTGACGGAAGTCGTTCTGGAAGGCTCATGCGACAATACATATCCGCTGCAGAAAAAGAGACACTCCTTTGAGTATCTGCGTGAGATCGGTCATCTGCGTCCGAGAACCAATACATTCTCGGCTGTATTCCGGGTCAGAAGCGTTCTGGCAATGGCAATCCATGAATTCTTCCAGGATCAGGGATTTGTGTATGTCAATACGCCGATCATCACCGGAAATGATGCCGAAGGCGCGGGTGAATGCTTTACTGTAACAACCCGCGGCGATGCGGAATATGATCAGGATTTCTTCGGAAAGCATGCAAGCCTGACGGTATCCGGTCAGCTGCAGGGTGAAGCCTATGCATTGGCGTTCCGTGATATCTATACATTCGGTCCGACATTCCGCGCCGAGAATTCCAATACAACGACCCATGCGGCGGAATTCTGGATGATTGAGCCGGAAATGGCTTTTGCAGATCTGAATGATGATATGGATCTGATTGAAGATATGGTCAGATTCTGCATTCAGTATGTGGAAGACAACTGTCCGGAAGAACTGAAGTTCTTCAACGAAATGATCGACAAGGGACTGCTGGAACGTCTGGATCATGTCAAGAACAGTGATTTCAGAAGAATGACATATACCGAAGGCATCTCCATTCTGGAACAGCATAAAGACCGTTTCGAGAATAAGGATATCTTCTGGGGAATGGATCTGAATACGGAACATGAGCGTTTCCTGTGCGAAGAGATTGCGCACGGTCCGCTGTTCCTGACGGACTATCCGAAAGAGATCAAGGCGTTCTATATGCGCAACAACGATGACGGAAAGACCGTTGCGGCATGCGATCTGCTGGTGCCGGGCGTCGGCGAACTGGTCGGCGGCAGCCAGCGTGAAGAACGTCTGGATGTGCTCGAGCAGCGCATGGATGAAATGGGCATGAAGAAGGAAGGCCTGCAGTGGTATCTCGATCTGCGCAGATACGGCGGCTGCAAACATGCCGGATTCGGCCTCGGCTTCGAACGCTTCATTATGTATGTCACAGGCATGCAGAATATCAGGGATGTCATCCCGTTCGCAAGAACACCGAGAAATCTGCTGTTCTGATTCAAATGATCATCGGGAATGGAACCGGACGGTACTGCACCGGGGATTCCATTCCTTCTTTTTTGCACGGGGAATATTTCCCGGGAAACACTGAAGGGATTGAAATATGCTTTATCAGGTCAGTCACGGAACAAAGCAGTTTGGTGCGGACGTCATCTTTTCGGATGTACAGTTCGAAATCAAAGGCAATGAGAAAATAACGATCGTCGGCCGCAACGGATGCGGAAAGACGACCTTTTTGCGCTGCATGTCCGGTGAGCTGAATTTCGATAAGGGGACGGTCTCCATGATGAACGGGACGGTCATCGGCTACCTTGCCCAGAAGGTTCTGGAACATGAGGAAAGAACCGTGGAGGAGGAGCTGAGAACGGTATTCGGACCGGTATTTGCCCTGCAGAAAGAGATGAATGAAATGGAAGAGCAGATGATTACGGATCATTCCGAAAAACTGCTCATGCGCTACGCCCAGGCGCAGGAAAAGATGGAGGCGCTGAACGGATATAACTGGGAAACGGAGATGAAAACCGTATTTACCCGGTTCGGCTTTGCGCCGGAGGATCTTTCAAGGCCTGTCGGTGAGTTTTCCGGAGGACAGAAAACAAGAATTGCTTTTGTAAAGCTGCTGCTGTCCAAGCCGGATATCCTGTTATTGGACGAGCCGACCAACCACCTGGATCTGGAGACGATCGAATGGCTGGAAGGCTATGTCAAAAAATATCCGAAGGCAGTCGTGACGGTCAGCCATGACCGGATGTTCCTGGATCATACCAGCGATGTTGTCTATGACATGGAATACGGGAAAATGACCCGGTATACCGGCAATTATTCCTCCTATGTCGAACAGAAGCGGAACAGCCTGGAACGGAAGGAAGCGGCCTACCAGCGCCAGCAGAAAGATATCCAGCGGCTGGAGGAGCTGATTGAGAAATTCCGCTATAAAAAGAACAAGGCTGCTTTTGCCCAGTCAAAGATCAAGTATCTCGACCGGATGGAAAAACTGGATCCGGTCAAAGGAGCGGATGACAGATCGTTTCATGCCCATTTCACCCCCCGCATCAAAGGCGGAGAGAAGGTGCTGGAGACCGATCATCTGACAGTCGGATATGATCATCCGCTGTGTTCGGTCACGATGGAAATCAGACGCGGTGACCGTGTCGGGATTATCGGCCCGAACGGAACGGGAAAGTCCACACTGGTCAAGACACTGATGGAGCTTGTGCCGGCTTTGTCCGGAAGCTGGCTGTACGGACACCAGATCGAAGCAGGTTATTTTGATCAGCAGCTTGCCCAGTTCTCCAGCGGAAAGACGGTGCTGGAAGAACTGTGGGATGAGTATCCGGATCTGGACAGAACGACAGTCCGCTCGGTGCTCGGACAATTCCTGTTCTCGGCGGATGATGTGTTCAAAACTGTCGATGTGCTTTCGGGCGGAGAAAAGGTGCGCCTTTCTCTG
The DNA here is from genome assembly GCA_015058875.1 of Erysipelotrichaceae bacterium. GTDB lineage: Bacteria > Bacillota_I > Bacilli_A > Erysipelotrichales > Erysipelotrichaceae > Bulleidia. The sequence continues at coordinate 6,262 of SVBN01000035.1, forward strand.
GCAAAGCTGCTTCTGAAGCATTCCAACTTCCTGATCCTTGATGAACCGACCAACCATCTCGATATTCCCGGAAAGGAAGCCCTGGAAGAATCGCTGAAGGATTACAGCGGAACCATTCTGTTTGTCTCCCATGACCGCTACTTCATTTCCCAGCTTGCGAACAAGCTTCTGATTCTGGAGGACGGTACGGCAAAGTTCTTCGACATGACCTACGCGGAATACGAAGAGATGAAGCAGTCGCAGGATGAATCTTCCGTACAGACACAGAAAAAGGAAGAAAAACCGGTTTCCAGATCTCAGAATCTTTCTCCGGAAGGCAAACGCAGGGAAATTGCCCGGCTGGAAAATAAGATCACCGAAATGGAAGAACTGCTGGAAGAGAAGCGGGCGCTCCGCTTTGAACCGGAGTATTATCATGATTTCCGCAAAATGAATGAGCTGGATGAAGAAATTGATGATCTTCATAATGAGCTGAATCATTTATATGAACAATGGGAAGCACTGAGTGAATGAACTGCCGGAATGTACGGCAGTTTTTTCTTTTCGGATGATTACTGTGCAGTTATAATGATTCACTGAAAGAGGAACAGTTTATGGGAAAAACAATACGTGAGGCATGCCGTGAAGTCATGCCGGAAGTTGTTGCCTTCAGAAGAGACATTCATGCACATCCGGAAGTCGGAATGGATACAGTCCGCACAGCCGGAAAAGTATTTGAACAGCTGAACCGGTACGGCATCAGCTGCCGCATGGTGAATGACAACGGTGTTGTCGCTGAAATCCGCGGAGAAAAGGGAGACTCTGATCAGGTTGTCGTCCTGAGAGCGGATATGGACGCGCTGAATACCGAAGAGAGAACGGGACTGCCGTTCGCGAGTACATATGAAGGTAAAATGCATGCCTGCGGGCATGATCTTCATACCTCCATGCTGGTGGGAAGCGCGAAGGTACTGAACAGCATGAAAGCGGAATTTGCCGGAACCGTACGCTTTATTTTCCAGCCTGCCGAGGAAATCGGCATCGGCGCAAAATATATGATAGAAAATGCCCATGTGACTGAGGGCGCCGGGGCAGTGCTCGGACTGCATGTGGAGCCGCTGGCAGACTGTCATACACTGAATGTCAGAAGAGGATCGGACTGGGCTGCGGTAGATCATTTCTGGATTACAATCAAAGGCACCGGTGCGCATGGCGCTACGCCTCAGGATGGTGCGGATGCGACGATCGCGGCAGCCGCCATCGCGCTGAATCTGCAGACAATGGTTTCAAGAGAATGCGATCCGATGAAACCGCTGGTTGTGACAATCGGCTCCATGCATTCCGGACACGCATTCAATATCATTTCCCAGGAAGCGTCTCTGGAAGGTACATGCCGCTCGTTTGACAGGGATGTATATGATCTGATCCCGGAGGCGATGGAACGCATCGCAAAGCATACGGCGGAAGCGCTGAAGTGCTCGGCCGAGGTCCGGATCGACCGTGTATGCAAACCGCTGATTAATGATGACAGGGCATATGATCTGCTGAAGGAATCGTCCGGAAAGGTTCTGCTTTCGCCCGATGACTGGCACGAAAGCAAAATGGCAATGATCGGGGAGGATTTCTCGGAATACGGAGAATATGCGCCGGTCATCTTCGGACATCTGGGATGTGACGGAGGCTATCCGCTGCACAGCAGTTATGTGATTTTTAAGGAAGACGCAATGGAGACAGGCATGGCAGTGGAAGTACAGTTTGCACTGGACGGATTGGAGAAACTGAACCGGGACGGAAGCCTGTAATAAAAAAACGGAAGATCATCTCTTCCGCATGTGCCGGAGAAGGAGGGGTTCGAACCCTCGCACGCTTTCACGTCTGCTGGTTTTCGAAACCAGTCCCTTCAGCCTCTTGGGTACTTCTCCATATCGGCAAGAGGTATTATAACACATTTGCGGAAATACACGATAAATATACAGAGCAGGAGGATATATGATCACATTTAAGGAAATGAAGTATGAACGGCCGGATCTGGAAGCCGCAAAACAGCAGCTTGCCGGAATCACACAGCGTTTCGTGCAGGCGCAGGATTATCCTGCCGCAAAGCAGGCATTCCTGGATAAGGACAACCTGTACAAAAAGATCGGAACGATGAACACATTGGCATCGATCCGCCATGACATCAATACGAAAGATGAATTCTATGATGCGGAATGCCGGTTCTGGAACAGCGAAATGCCGAAACTGCAGGCATATCTGAATGAATTTACAAAGGCGCTTCTGGCTACACCGTTCAGAGAGGATTTTGTAAAGGATTACGGGGATCTGATGTTTGTGAACGGCGAAATCGATATGAAGGCATTCTCGCCGGAACTGATTCCGCTGATGCAGAAGGAAAATCTGCTGGCACGGGAATATGAAGACCTGCTCGCATCGGCACAGGTATCCTTTGAGGGAAATACATATACGCTTTCCCAGATGACGCCGTTCAAGACGGATCCGGATGATGAAAGAAGAGAAGCCGCATGGATTGCGGAAGGCAGATGGTATAAGGAAAACCAGCCGGAGATGGACCGGATCTATGATGAACTCGTTCATCTGAGAGATGAGATGGGCAGAAAACTCGGCTATGACGGGTATACGCAGCTCGGCTATTACCGTATGGGCAGAAACTGCTACGACCAGAATGATATCGCAAAGTTCCGTGAGGCGGTTCAGAAGTATGTTGTCCCGGCTGCGGATCTTGTTTACCGCAGACAGGCGGAACGTCTCGGAAAAGAATATCCGATGAGTTTTGCGGACAATGAACTGTCCTTCCGCTCCGGAAATCCGAAACCGGCAGGCGGCCCCGACGATATTGTAAAGGCGGGCATGAAGTTTTACAGTGAACTGTCACCCGAAACGAAGGAATTCTTCACGACGATGCTGGAGATGCAGACAATGGATCTGCTTTCCACGGAGGGAAAATCCGGCGGCGGATACTGCACCAGCATCTACGATTATGAAGTACCGTTCATCTTTGCCAATTTCAACGGCACCCAGCACGATGTCGAAGTGGTTACGCATGAAGCCGGACATGCATTTGAAGGCTGGCTGAACCGCAAAAGGGTTCCGGCGGATTCCATCTGGCCTTCCATGGAGGCGTGCGAAGTTCATTCCATGTCCATGGAATTCTTTGCGGAAGCCTGGGCAGAGGATTTCTTCGGGGATGATGCACGCAAGTTCCGCTATGCGCATCTCGCCGGAGCACTGCAGTTTATTCCATACGGAACCCTCGTCGATCATTTCCAGCATGAAGTCTATGCGCATCCGGAGATGACACCGCGTGAGCGTCATGACACATGGAAGCGGCTGATGGGAATCTACATGCCGTGGGAAAAACTGGACGGAAAGATTCCGTTCTATGCGGACGGCGAGCACTGGCAGCTGAAGCACCATATTTATTCCTCTCCGTTCTACTATATTGATTACTGCCTGGCACAGACTGTATCGCTGGAATTCTGGAAAATGATTCGGGAAGACCGTGAAAACGCCTGGAAGCATTACATGGCATATACGGAGCAGGGCGGTTCCCGGACATTTACGGATCTGCTGAAAAACGCCGGTCTCGACAGTCCGTTTGAGGAAGAAACGCTGAAGGGAGTCTGCGCGGAAGCACAGGAATTCCTGAAAAACTACGATCTGAACGGAATTTTCTGATTATTATCGGGATTCAAAAGGCTTTCATAATATGGCATGAAAGCCTTTTTTCTAAAGAATTCTGCGCTGAAACAGAAGGGTACATCATATGAATCTGAATTATTTCATGGAATCCTGTTTTTTTCCAATGTAAGAAATGAAAGAAAATTACAATACGGTGCAAAAAAATATTAAAAAACTATAAAAAAGGTTTCTTTACGTAAAAAGACAATTTATAATGCATTCCATAAACACCTTTGCGTGTTTATGGAAAAAGAGAGGGAAAGATATGAACAAGAAATTTATGGTTACAGCTCTGAGTTCCCTTCTGGCAGTTTCACTGGCCGGCTGCTCCGGCGGTGGATCCTCCAGCGGCGGATCTGAGGGCGGATCCTCCAGCGGCGGCAGTACACCTGCAACAGCTGCACCGGCAGCATCGGGAGACAACATCCTGAAGTTCGGTACAAGCGGATATGAAGGCGTATTCAATCCGATTCTTTCTGACAACGTTTATGACAGCTACGTTTCATCTCTGATCTTCGACGGTCTGCTTGATGTCAACAGCGAAGGCGAGTATGTTCCGGAACTGGCAGCTGAAATGCCGACACTCGACGAAGAAACAAAGACAGTTTACACATTCACACTGCGTGACGGTCTGACATTCTCCGACGGCACACCTCTGACAGCAGACGATGTCGCTTACACATACAACACAATCGCTGAAGAAGACTATGCCGGTCCTCGTACAAACGTAGCTGGCCCGATGGGCGCTATTGCTGAAGTCAAGGTTCTTGATGAAAAGACAGTTGAATTCACAATGCGTGATCCTTCCCCTGCAAACCTGCAGAACTTCACATATGGTATTCTGAGCGCAGCTGCTTACGAGCATGACAGCTTCGAAGCTCTGGCTGCCAAGAATGACACTCCTGTAGGATGCGGTCAGTTCACACTGAAGGGCTGGGCTCCGAAGCGGTATGTCAGCCTGGTACCGAACCCGAACTACTGGAATAAGGACGATATTCCTTCCATCGATGAATTCCAGATGCTGGAAGTATCCGAAGATACACTGCTCGGCGCTATGCAGAACGGCCAGATCGACTTCTGCCAGCCTGCAGCCAAGCTGGAAAATGTTGAAGGCGTAGAGGCTCTTCCGAACGCTCACCTGATCAGCTACCTGGCAAACGGCTACACATTCATGTGCTTCAACACAACACGTCCGACTCTGGAACAGACAGAAGTACGTCAGGCTCTGCTCTATGCGCTCGACCGCAGAAGCTTCCTGATGAACGAATATGGTTCCCTGGATCTCGTATCCCTCGGCATGGCTCCGATTTCCAAGACATCCTGGGCATATCCTGGTGATGATGAACTGAACGCTTATGAATATGATATCGACAAGGCTAACGAGATGCTCGACGCAGCCGGCTGGGATCAGAGAGATTCCGACGGAACACGTATGAAGGACGGCGTCCGCATGGATCTCCATTGGCTGGTTTACACAGAAGCTACATGGCCGGGAACACTCAGCTCCATGGCTTATGACTCCTGGAAGCAGATCGGCGTTAACCTGATCGTTGACATGATGGACTTCAACACAGTTGCTGCTACAACAATGGATGCTGCACCTGGTGAAAAGGACTTCGATATCTACACAATGGGCTTCTCTCTGAGCCTTGACCCGGATCCGACAGGCGGACTGTTCGACGCTGATGCTTATTCCACAGGCGGCTTCAATGCTTCCGGTTGGAGAGACGAGCGTTCTCAGGAACTCCTGAAGGCTGGTCTGACAGAATTCGATCAGGACAAGAGAGCTGAAATCTACAAGGAATGGGCTATTATCCAGAACGAACAGGTACCGACAGCTATCGTCGCTTACCGTTCCGAAATCTGGGCTGTCAATGACAGAGTCCATGGTCTGGATGACATCGGTGTCTACACAGACTTCACAGAACTGCTCGGCAAGGTTACTCTTGACTGAGTCTCCGCTTTGAGCAACTGATAAAAATCTTCAGGATCGGCTGCGCGATTCAAAAAGAGGATGCGCTGCCGATCCTGTTCATTCGTACATTGCGTACAAATTGTGTATGAAAGGAGGAAGCACTATGAAAAATTACATCATTAGACGACTTCTTCAGATAATCCCGGTATTCCTGGGCATCCTTTTCATTTTGTTCTTCATTATTGATAAGGCACCTGGAAGTATCACTTCCAACATTATGGATCCGAACATGACTCCGGAAATGAAAGCCGCATTGCAGGAGAAGCTCGATCCGAATCTGCCGTTCTATCAGAAGTTCTTCAACTGGATCGTTGAAGCGATGCACGGCAACTTCGGTTATTCCTACAAGCATTACAAACCTGTTATTCAGGTTATCGGCGAAAATATCGGATGCACATTTGCTCTGGCACTCTGCGCGCTGATTATTGCGATGCTGATCGGTATTCCTGCGGGAATCATCAGTGCTACGAAGCAGTATTCCGCAATCGATAATTTCCTGACGGTCTTTTCACTTCTGGGACTGGCGCTGCCGACATTCTTCGCAGGTCTGCTTCTGCTGAAGGTGTTTGCGATCGATCTGCAGTGGCTGCCGATTTTCGGCCTGACTGATCCTTCAAAAGCGAACGCGGATTTCCTGACACGGCTGGGCGACCATGCTTACCATCTGATCCTGCCGTCAATCGTTCTGGGACTTGCGGAAACAGCAAGCTTCATGCGTTATACGCGCTCCAGTATGTTGGAAGTGATTCGTTCTGATTATATCCGTACTGCCAGGGCAAAGGGTCTTTCTGAGAAGGTTATCGTTTACAAACATGCATTCCGCAATGCAATGATTCCGATTATCACGCTTCTTGGATTCCGTATCCCCGGTCTGATTTCCGGTGCCGTTATGACAGAGACGATTTTCTCTCTGCCCGGTGTAGGAAAGCTTTCCGTCGAGGCTACCACAACCCGTAACTATCCGCTGCTGCTGGGTATTAATGCGATGCTGACAATGGCGACACTGTTCGGCACACTGCTTGCCGATATTCTGTATGCAGCTGTTGACCCGCGTATTAAATATGATTAAGGAGGTTTTCTGATGTCAATTGATCGTGATGAAATCATTAAGAAATCAACAAAAGAAGACTCCTACTGGCGCGGTGTCTGGAGAAGACTGCGTGCGAACAAGATGGCGATGATCAGCCTGGTTGTCCTGATCGTTATTATCCTGTCCTGCATTTTCGTACCGATGTTCTCAAGATATCAGACGTATGAGGTTATTCCCGGTGCCGCAAACAAGGCTCCGAATTCCCAGAATATTCTCGGTACCGACAAGATCGGCCGTGACCTGTTCGTACGTCTGTTCTACGGCGGAAGAATTTCCCTCGGCGTTGCTGTATCTGTTACTGCCATTGAGTGCGTGATCGGCATCATTCTCGGTGCGATCTCCGGATTCTTCGGCGGGTTTGTTGATACGGTTATCATGCGTATTTCCGAAATCTTCATGTGCTTCCCGTTCCTGATGATCTGCATTACCCTGCAGACAGTGTTCGGCAAGTCAATCAGCACGCTGATTCTGATTCTCTCGGTTCTTTCATGGCCGAGTATTGCCCGTATCGTCCGCGGACAGATTCTGTCGCTGCGTGAAATGGACTATATGGAAGCCTGCCGTGCGCTTGGTATTTCCAACCGCAGACAGATCTTCAAGCACCTGTTCCCGAACGTTCTGGCATACGTTATCGTCTATGCGACAATGTCCATGGCCAGCGTCATTCTGACTGAGACATCCCTGAGCTTCCTCGGACTCGGCGTTTCTCCGCCGACACCGACCTGGGGCAATCTGATTCAGGAGGCACGTAATCTGATGGTACTGCAGAACAAGTGGTGGTACTGGATTCCTCCGGGAATGATGATTTTCCTTTCCATTCTTTGCTTTAACATTCTGGGTGACGGTCTGAGAGACGCGATTGACCCGAAGATGCAGAAATAAGGAGGGTTCAATGACTGAATTAAATGAAAGAAAACCTATCCTTGAGGTAAAGAATCTGAAAACATATTTCCACAGTGCAAAAAACCTTGTAAAGGCTGTGGATGATGTGTCATTTGAAGTATATGAAGGTGAGACCCTCGGTATCGTCGGTGAGTCCGGATGCGGCAAGTCAATGACCTGCATGTCTCTGGCCAGACTGGTTGAATGCCCTCCGGGAAAATATGAAGGCGGCCAGATTCTTCTGGACGGCCAGGATATGCTTGCGATTTCCGAAGCGGAGCTGCGCAAGGTCCGCGGAAACAAGATTTCCTATATTTTCCAGGAACCGATGACATCCCTGAATCCTGTCTTCAAAATCGGAATGCAGATTGAAGAAGTGCTGATGCTGCACAGAGGACTTTCCAAGGAGGAAGCCCGCAAGGAAGCAATCCATGCGCTTGATCTGGTCCGTATTCCGAATCCGGAGCGTATTGTCGACGAATATCCGTTTGCGCTTTCCGGCGGTATGCGCCAGCGTGTCATGATTGCCATGGCTCTTGCCTGCAACCCGAAGATTCTGGTCGCAGATGAGCCGACAACCGCGCTGGATGTTACGATTCAGGCACAGGTTCTGGATCTGATGAATGATCTGAAGAAGCAGTTCAATACATCCATTCTGTTTATCACGCATGATCTGAGCGTTATTGCCGAAATGGCAGACCGTGTCATGGTTATGTATGCGGGAAAGGTCGTTGAACTTGCGGACGTCAATACCATCTTCGAATCTCCGCTGCATCCGTATACACAGGGACTGATTGCATCCAGACCTGATATGAGCACGAATTCTTCCCGTCTGACAGTCATCCCGGGCAACGTTCCCGACCTGTCCGACCTGCCGAAGGGCTGCTCGTTCGGACCGCGCTGCCCGTTCTATTCAGAGAAGTGCAATGAGAAAGTACCTGATCTGGTAGAGGTTGCGCCAAATCATTTCGTAAGATGCATTAAACCGGGAGGTGCAGAATGACAGAAAGCAGAAATCTGATTGAAGTACGCAATCTGAAAAAATACTTCCCGATCAAAGGCGGTGTGTTTCAGAGCACTGTCGGCCATGTCAAGGCAGTAGACGATATCAGCTTCAACATCAAAAAAGGCCAGGTTATGGGCCTTGTAGGTGAGTCCGGATGCGGCAAATCCACAACCGGAAGAACCATGCTGCAGCTGCTGAAGCCGACAGCCGGCGAAATGATCTATGACGGTGTTGATACATTCAAGCTGAGCAATTCGGAACTGAATAAATACCGCACAAAGATGCAGATTGTATTCCAGGATCCGTATTCCTCATTGAATCCGCGTCTTCCGATCTATGACATCATCGGTGAAGCGATGCTGGAACATAAGATTGTTGCCAACCGCGAAGAGATGATGAACCGTGTCTTTGACCTGATGAGCAAGTGCGGACTGTTCCCCGAGCAGGCCGGCCGTTATCCTCATCAGTTCTCAGGCGGCCAGCGTCAGCGTATCTGCATTGCCAGAGCACTGGCGGTGAATCCGGAATTTGTTGTCTGCGACGAAGCGGTATCCGCACTTGACGTATCCATTCAGTCACAGATTATCAACCTGCTGAAAGATCTGCAGGAAGAAATGGGCCTGACGTATCTGTTCATCTCCCATGACCTTTCCGTTGTCAAGTTTATCTCTGACTCGGTCGGCGTCATGTATCTCGGCGAGATTGTCGAAATCGGGTCCAAGGAACAGATTTTCGATCATTTCTCCCATCCGTATACTGAGGCTCTGCTTTCCGCGGCTCCTTCGTTTGATCCGCGCAAGCGCAACAACAGCAACCGTATTATTCTGCAGGGCGATCTGCCTTCCCCGGCAAATCCTCCGAGCGGCTGCCGTTTCCATACAAGATGCCCTCTGGCAACAGAGCGCTGTGCATCGGAAGTTCCGGCTACAGTTGAGGTAGAGCCCGGTCATCAGGTGAAATGCCACTTTGCGGCTGAACGCTTTGCAAAGCGGAATGCGGCACAGAAATAATGTTCTTTATCAACAAGGACAAAGTCGATGAAGATGTAGAAAAAATCAGACAGTATACACTCGGGTCCGAGCAGCTTCAGAAAGAACTGAAAAAGGAAGCAGATCTTCAGAAAAAGCGGAATGATCTTGCCGAAGAGTGGACATGGAAAGATGTCCTGGCAATGACAATCGCGATTATCGAAGTGATCCTTCCTTACTTCCTGGTCATGATTGCCGGAATGGTTCTGGTATTTCTGTACTTCATGTGGCGGGCAAATCTGTAAAAGAAATGGGAATTCCCGAAGCGGAATTCCCATTTGCTGTATATGGATTACCAGAGCTGCAGATCGAAGAAATCAATGATGCCTTCTTCCACCTCTTCACGGATCTCCTTGTAATTATGAATTTCATGACGGTATCCGGTGTAGAGAACGGTTGTTACATCGTTGCCGTTGTCCGCAAGCCAGTTGGCAGCCTGATAGACGCCGGTTCCGTACTGTCCGACCGGGTCCTGATCGCCGGCAATATTATAGACGGGCAGGGTCGGAGGAACCTGTTTTGCCCATTCCGGACCGGTGATCGCTTCCATCATCTGCAGGAAGTAGAGCCATGCGCGGTTGCTGGTAGGCTTTGTGAATGCATCAAACGGATCTTCCGCATGGTCTGTCTGGACATACGGATCATCGCAGATCCATTCATTGCCGAGCTTGACGCCTTCCGTGCATCTTGCGAACATCCATCCCATGAATGTTCCGCCGAGCGTCGGATCGGCTTCATCGCCTTTTCCTTCATCGACCAGTTTCTGAACAATTGCGATGTTTTCCTTCAGATTCGGCCAGACGCCGGTTGTACCGCAGATTGTGGCGGCCGTCAGGTCATTGCCGTATTTGGCCATATACTGTCTGGTGATAAATGAACCCATGCTGTGTCCGAACATGAAATAGGGGATATCCGGATATTTTTCCACGACGAGATCATGGAGTTTCTTTTCATCCTCCATCATCGTTGTAAATCCTTTATCGCCCCAGTTCCCCCAGGTGTCATTTTCCAGAGCGGTCTTGCCGTGTCCGACATGATCATCCGCGGCTACGATATAGCCTGCTTCCATGAAACTGGTAATCATATGCAGATATCTTCTGGAATGTTCGCCGAATCCGTGAATCAGCTGAATGATTCCGACCGGCCGGCACGCCGGGACGTAAATCCATCCGTAAACTGTGTCACGCTCGTTGAAAGATAAAAAACTGACTTCATGCAGCATAACAAATGATCCTTTCCAAGCAGTCTTATCTGCTTCTTTTCTTTATAGCTTCATGATAGCACAGTTCACGCCGGAATGAATCGGGAAGCAACATGAGAGGATGCGGGGATTATTTCCCGGGAAAAGAAAAAGGGATGCCATGCATCCGCTACATCAGATATATGAGCAGGGAAACTGTAAGCAGTCCCAGCAGGAACAGCCCGGCAAACAGAGCGGGATTCTTCCGGTTCCTTTCTTCCCGGTAACGCTCATCCATCAGCTCCGATACTTTCTTTCCGGTCTTTTTCTGCGCACGCATGAAAGAATATCCGGAACCGAAGGAGTGATTTATGACGCCTCCGGCAAGCAGGCACAGCGCACAGCACAGTGTCAGCCCGTCCAGAAAGCCGACCGAAAACGACTCGCTGAAAAAGCCCCAGAACAGAGAAACTGCAATGGAAATGCCGTTCAGAATCCAGATCACCGGATCGGAATATTTCTGTCTTATGTACTGAAACATGAAAACATTGTATATAATCTCTTTCTGAAAATCTACTGATATGAAAATTGAGCGGAATCAGAATAAAACAGGTTTCGGAGTACGGCAAATGTAATACAATGAAACCAAGTTTGTTTACACCGGGAGTGCAGCTATGAAGAGTAAGCAGAACAGGAGAATCGCCGGACTGGATGGTCTCAGGGCAATTGCGATTATCGGGATCGTCCTTTATCATCTCTTTCCTGAAGCGGTGCCGGGAGGTTTTCTCGGCGTAGCACTGTTCTTTTCCATTATGGGATATCTGCTTGTCTACAGTACCCGGAATGAACTGGCGGACGGCAGCTTTGCAATCGGGAACTATTACCGGAAAAAGATCCGGAGGCTGTATCCGCCGCTGCTGATTACGCTGCTTTTATGCGCTCTGGTACAGATACCGATGTGGCCGAGGATGACCAAGGGGACATTCAGTGAGATTCTGAGCGTCCTGCTCGGATACAACAACTGGTGGCAGATTGCTCAGAACAGTTCTTACTTTACCCGCATCATGAATGCTTCGCCGCTGACGCATCTCTGGTATCTGTCCCTGACAGTCCAGTATTATCTGATCTGGCCGCTTCTGCTGGTGATCGTACTGATGCTGAGGACAGTCATGAAAAGAAAGGGCGTTGCCTTTCTGCTGTTTTTCGGAGCTTTGATTTCAGCTGCGGAAATGGCATTGCTGTATGTACCGGATGCGGATCCCTCCCGGATTTATTACGGAACGGATACGAGAATGTTTTCTCTTCTGCTTGGCATGTCGCTGGCCATGTATCCGGCAGAACGGAAGGCACAGCAGCTGCACCGGAACCGTTTCCCTGCGGGAATCCTGTTTCTGATCCTGACGGCGGGAACAGTTCTTCTGTATCTGAAAGCGGACGGCGTATCGCCTTACACGTACAGAGGGGTCATGTTCGGGGCAAATCTGATCTTTATTATCATGATGTTTCTGGCAATGGGATGGCAGAAACCGATCGGATATGTCCTTGATAACCCGCCGATGAAATGGATCGGAACCAGGAGCTATATGATATATCTTCTGATGTATCCGGTGATTTATTTCTTCCATCAGTTCATTGCGAAGGCCGAGGATCTGCCGATGAAGCTGGCTTCACTGGCAGTCATTCTGATTCTGGCGGAAGGATTATGGCGGATTGACAGATCGATGTCCACGAAACCGGATGTCACCGATATGAGCAGAAGACAGGCCAGGGCGGCAGTGCAGGCGAAGCAGGTGCTGACATTGCTGCAGAATGTTGCCCTGGCATTATGCGTACTGCTTGTGTCGTTTGCCCAGACGCGTGTATTTGAGTCATCGCATGATACATCGGATCTGGAACTGCTGGAAAAAGAACTGCAGGAAAATGCCGCAATGATGGCAGAGCAGTCGGATATGATCTATTCCGCACAGCCGGAACTTACGGCAGAGCCAATGCAGACGCCGGAAACTTCTCCCGCAGAAAGCGCGGCAGCTGCACTTCCTTCCCAAACACCGGAGCCGGAAGAGATACCGGAGCCTGTCCATGAAGAAACGCCGGCAGAAGAACAGGGCGTACCTCAGACGACGGAATACAGTGCGATCGGTGATTCGGTCATGCTCGGCGCCTATGCGGATATGCGTCAGGAACTGCCGATGATCTGGGTGGACGCAGCCCAGTCGAGACACGCCAATGTCGGTACAATTGTTGCGGACTGGCTGTATCAGAACGGACATCTCGGAAATACGGTCATTGTGCATCTCGGCACCAACTCCCGGTTTGCACAGGAGACCGGGCAGGAACTGATCGATTATATCGGTCCGGACAGGAAAATATACTGGCTGACATGCCACGGACCGTCCCTCGGCTATATCGGTGCGGTCAACGAAACAATCCGGGCACTGGCGGATGCGAATCCGAATGTAACTGTGCTGGATTGGGATGCGCTGGCAAATGAGCATTGGGAGTGGTTCTATTCCGACGGAATTCATCTGAATCCGGACGGCAGGATGGGGTTTACACGCTTTATTTCAGAACAGCTCGGACTGCCCATGACTTCCGGGACAACGGAAGAGAGCGGTACGGAACAGGGATAATAAAATCATGAATGACATATGATGAGAATGACAGGGAGGTATGTATGAGAGAAATCAGAAATGATGAAGTGAAGAGAATTCTTGCATTGTCGGATGCGTTCGGTCCGAGCGGACTGGAAGATGAAGTCAGTGCGCTCGTCCGGAAAGAACTGGAAGGAACACTGGATCTGACGGAAGACCGGATGAGAAACGTAAGAGGTGTGCTGAATCCGGAAGCCAAAGGACCGAGAATCATGCTGGATGCGCATCTCGATGAAGTCGGTGCGGTCGTTCAGGCGGTAAAGCCGAACGGCACAATGCGTTTTCTGACGCTGGGCGGCTGGACCGCAAGTCATCTTCCTTCATCCTTATTTCATATCCGGAACCGGGACGGGAAACTGGTAAAGGCAAATGTGGCCGCAAAGCCGGTTCACTTTGCGTCCGCGGCCGAAAGAAATGCGCCGCTGAGTGTCGATGACATGGTGCTGGACTGCGGCAGTACGAGCGCGGAAGAAACAGTAAACGGGTTCGGAATCGGAATCGGTTCATTTGCAGCGCCGGCGGTTACCGCATCCTATGATGAAGAGAAGCGGCTGTTCTTCGGAAAGGCGTTTGACTGCAGAATCGGCGTGGCAGCCCAGATCGAAACGCTGAAGCAGCTGAAGGGAGAGGATCTTCCGTGTACGGTGACCGCATCGTTTGCGGTCCAGGAAGAAGTCGGTGAGCGCGGCGTGTATGCGAATTACAAGGCGCTGCAGCCGGATCTCATGATCTGCTTTGAAGGCTGCCCGGCGGATGATACCTTCCAGGAGCCGTATATGGTCCAGGCTGCAATGTATAAAGGACCGATGCTGAGGCATTTTGACCGTTCGATGATCACGAGTCCGAGATTCCAGAAGTTTGCGCTGGATTATGCACATGCACACGGAATCCCGGTCCAGGAGAGCGTACGTTCCGGCGGCGGAACCAACGCCGGCATGATTCATACGGAAGGCGTCCCGGCAATTGTCATTGGCGTTCCGGTCCGTTATATCCATTCCCACCACTGCTGGTGCACCGCGGATGACTATCTTGCGGCCGTGGAACTGGCATGCGGACTGTGCAGATCGCTGAATGAGGAAGCACTTGCGGCATTCTGATACGAAAAATAACGGAAAATCGCATGAACATGCATTTCTGCGCAATTGCTTATGATTTTGGCGGATGGTATAATGATCAAGATAACATGGAGGAATACTTATGGGTCTCAAGGATAAACTGCTGAGCTTTGTCGCACCGGTAGACGATGAAGACGAAGATGAAGAAGAATTTGAGGAAGAGGTAAGCGAACCGAAAGCTGCTGAACCGAAACCTGTCAGTTCTTACGAAACAAAGAAGAACGATAATGTAAAGAAGATTGCGTCTGACACAAAGATGGTTCTGTTTGAACCCCGCAGCTTTGAAGAAGCTGAGGAAATTGCACGTCATCTGAAGCAGAGAAGAGCTGCTGTCGTCAACCTGCACCGTCTGCAGCGTGATTATGCACAGCGCACAATCGATTTCCTGACCGGCGTTGTATTTGCACTCGACGGGACAATTCAGAAGATCGGCCACAATGTCATTCTGTGCACACCGAAGTCCATCGGTGTTGACGGAGAAATCTCTCTCGAAAGCGATGACGACTGAGAACAGTACCGAAACTGTTCTGATCCGCCTGCGCGACCTGAGAGATCAGAGTGAACGCAGGTATATGCATACTGAATCCGGTTTCCTGAATGAAGAGGAACAGGCGGCTGCCCGCAGGGAATTTCCCGAGGGAGGCCTGATCCGTTATGAAGGCGGCTATCCGGGAGCGTTGAAAAAGAAGGTCATTTTTCTCAGAGATGAGGAAGATGACCTTTGTGACATTGTATGCCTCAGGGCAATGACGGATCAGAGATTCAAAAACATCAGTCACAGGGATGTGCTCGGCGCTCTGATGCACCTGCAGATTGACCGGAAAAGCTTCGGGGACTTCTGGGTGGAGGAAGACAGGATCTATCTGTATACATCCGCACAGATGGGCCGGTTTCTCTGTGACAATCTGCTCAGGATTTCGTCGCTGAATGTCAGCTTTGAAGTGATAGACGAACATCCGGAACAGGTCTTTAAAACAAAGAAAATCAAAGCGGTGATCGCAAGCGAGCGTGCGGATGCGGTTGTGGCTGCGCTGGCACACTGCAGCCGGAGCGAAGCCAAGCAGATGATACGTCAGGGCAGGGTTCAGCTCAATCACGTTACGCTTGTGAACGCAGATGAAGTATGCGATAATAACGTTACGATTTCGATCAGGGGGACCGGAAGATTCACCTATCTGGGGGTTACCGGCAGGACCAGAAAGGATCGTATTACCGTCGAATTCCTGCAGAGCATCTAGGGAGGAAGCAGAGTATCATGAGTACGCAGAGACCGACATTCAAAGTTGTAAAAAACGGATATGACCGGTTTGCTGTAGATGATGCCGTGGAAAAGCTTGCCCGCAGAGTTGATGCGCTGATGGAACAGACAGAAGATGATCAGAGGCAGATTGCCCAGCTGAATGCCCAGCTGAACCAGCTTTCCGCAAGATATAAAAAAGCGGAGGAAACACTGGCGGCGGAAAAAAGAGCTGCGGATAACCTGACCCAGATCTCTCTTCGTGAGGCAAACGAGATTATTCAGACCGCGCAGAGCAATGCCGATCAGATTATCCGTGAGTCTCTGAAAACAGCAAGAGTCATACTGAGCGAGCTGGCAGAGCTGTACAACGAAGCCGGTGACGTCAGGGATGACACAAAGGAAAAACTGAGTGATCTGGTTGAAAGACTGGACGATATCAGTCTGCCGAGAATGCCCGATACGGAATGGCTGAAGGCAGCGGAAGATAAAATGCGTTGATCAGGACGCGCCGTCATATGGGGAAGTATCAGAGAGCCTGCGTTTGGTGAAAGCAGGACGGAACCTGTGAGCGGACATCACCTGTGAGCAGTCGCAGATCCGGCGTTAACGGATATTGAGGGCACGGGAAACCGTGAACTAAGGTGGTACCGCGTGAAGAGCGTCCTTAGATGATAAGGACGCTTTTTTATAAGCAAAAAGCGAAGGAGAGAAGATATGGACTACAAAGAAACGCTGCACATGCCGAAAACAGATTTCGAAATGCGCGGCAATCTGGCAAAAAAAGAGCCGGGAATTCTCAGCGAATGGGAAGCGAATGATCACTACCATGAGATTCTGAAACGTCATGAAGGGGAAAAAGAGTTTATCCTTCACGACGGACCGCCGTATGCGAACGGAAACCTGCATGCCGGTACCGCAATGAACCGCTGCATCAAGGATTTCATTATCCGTTCCCATGCAATGGAGGGTCATTATACACCGTTCTTCCCGGGATGGGATACACACGGACTGCCGATTGAAAATGCGATTCAGAAATCCGGCGTGGACAGAAAATCCATGTCTTCCGCAGACTTCAGAAAGCTTTGCACGGAATATGCAAAACAGCAGATTGCGACTCAGATGAGCACCGAAAAGAGACTCGGACAGATTGCGGACTATGAACATCCGTATGTCACGCTCGATAAGCATTTTGAAGCACGTCAGATCCGCACATTTGAAAAGATGGCGCTGGACGGACTGATTTTCCAGGGCCTGAAGCCGATCTACTGGTCACCATACAATGAGACTGCGATTGCCGACTCCGAAATCGTATACCGCGATGTCAAGGATGCGACAATCTATGTCAAGTTCCCGGTTGCGGACGGCAGGGGAATCCTGGAGGCAGACGACAGCTTTGTGATCTGGACAACCACACCGTGGACCATTCCTTCCAATGAAGCGGTATGTCTGAATCCGGACCTGGTTTATGCCGAAGTGCAGACGGAAAAGGGGAAGCTTGTCTTCCTGGAATCCATGGTGGATGTGCTGCTTGCCAAGTTCAAGCTTGAAAACCAGGGCGTTCTCAGAACATTCAAAGGAAAAGAACTGGAACTGATTACATATCATCATGTCGTTCTGAACAAGGAATGCCCTGTCATCCTCGGCGATCATGTCACGGATGAAGACGGTACCGGATGCGTCCATACCGCCGGCGGTCATGGCCTTGACGACTACTATGTCTGTGCAAAGTACGGAATTCCGCCGATCTGCACGGTTGACGAACGCGGCTACATGAATGAGGAAGCCGGTCCGGAATGCCAGGGACTGACTTTTGAAGACTGCTCCAAAAAAATCATCACCATGATGAATGAGAAAGAGCTTCTGCTTGCCGTGGAGACAATGGTCCACAGCTATCCGCATGATGACCGTCTGAAGAAGAAGGTCATCTTCCGTGCAGCCAAGCAGTGGTTCTGCTCCATTGAAAAAATCAGAGCGGAAGTACTCGACCAGATTCAGAACCATGTCACATGGCATAACGAATGGGGCCAGATCCGTATGTACAACATGATCAAGGACCGCGGTGACTGGTGCATTTCCAGACAGCGTCTCTGGGGCGTTCCGATTCCGATCTTCTACTGCGAAGACGGCACGCCGATCATGGAGAAGGAAGTCTTTGACCACGTCGCCGACCTGATTGACGAGTTCGGCTCCAACGTCTGGTTTGAGCGCGAGGCAAAGGATCTCCTGCCGGAAGGATACACAAACGAGAAGTCCCCGAACGGACTGTTCACCAAGGAAACGGATATCATGGACGTCTGGTTTGACTCCGGTTCTTCCTGGAATGAACTCGAAGCAAGAGGCGGAAGTTATCCGTGCGATCTGTACTTTGAAGGTTCCGACCAGTACAGAGGCTGGTTCAACTCTTCCATGATCGTCGGTACAGCCGTCAAGGGCGGCGCTCCCTACAGAGAAGTGCTTTCCCATGGCTATGTCTGCGATTCCAACGGTGAAAAGATGTCCAAGTCTGTCGGAAATGTTGTCAATCCGATGGATATCATCAATAAGAACGGCGCCGACGTATTCCGTCTGTGGGTCATGGTTTCTGACTTCAAGCAGGATCTGAGACTCGGTGATTCCAATATCAAGCAGGTTTCCGAACAGTACCGCAAGATCCGCAACACGTTCCGCTTCCTGCTGGGCAATATTTCTCCGGAGGACTTCGATCCGAAGAAGGATATGCTCGCATATGAAGAACTGGAGGCAGTTGACAGATACATTCTCGTCCGCCTGAACGAAGTTGTCCGTGAAGTCCGTGAAGACTATATGAAATACGACTATGTTGCGGCAAACAAGGCGCTGATGAATCTGATGGTCAACGAACTCAGTTCCTATTACTGCGACTTTACAAAGGATATCCTGTACTGCGACGGTCAGAACGATAAGCGCCGCCGTCAGGTACAGACAGTCTACTGGCAGGCGGTGGACGCCCTTGTCAGACTGTGGGCTCCGTTCCTGTGCTATACAGCGGAAGAAGTATGGAAGCACTTCAATAATGACTGCGAACCGTCCGTCCATTACACACACTTCCCGGAAGTGAAGGAATATGCGGATGCGGAAGAACTGAAGGAAACATTCTCTTCACTGCTGGTTCTGCGCTCTGAGGTAAACAAGGCGCTGGAAGTTGCCCGTGCGGACAAGCAGATCGCTTCTTCACAGGAAGCAGCTGTTACAATTCACTGCACAGAGCCGGAAAAGAAACTGCTGGAAGGAACACTCGGCAGCGCTCTGTCACAGTGGCTGATCGTTTCCGGAACACAGTTTGCGGAAGGTGAAGATCATCTGGTCACTGTCGCAAAGGCCCCGGGCGTCAAGTGCCCGAGATGCTGGAACTACAGCGAAGAAGCTGATGAAGACGGCCTCTGCCCGAGATGCCGCCGCGTCATCAAAGGATAACAAAACTGCATGCTGAGGGAGAGAAATATCAAAGTTCTCTCCCATTCTTTCTTTGCAGAGAGAAATCCTGACAATAAAATGTTAAAATAAACACCGTCCGCATTGATCACATGCGGTGGAAAGCTGAATAAACTATGAAAAGAAAAATACTGAGCATCCTGACGGTGTCCTGCATGTGCCTGTCCTTTGCGGGATGTGCGCGCGAATATACGGTGGATTTCAAAACGGAGGGCAGCCCGGTGGAGTCCCTGACTGTGGAAAAGGGAACTGTACTGGAAAATCTTCCCGATACACAGCGGGAAGGATATGACTTTACCGGCTGGTATATCGATTCTTCCGAAACACAGAAATATGTGGGCGGCGCCGTGAATGAGGACACAGTTCTTTATGCCGGATGGAAGGTCCAGCAGCGGACTGTCACCTTTGAAACGGATATCGAATCGCAGATTGATCCGATCACCGTTGATTACGGAACACTGGTCAGTATGGACAGCGTAACACTTCAGAAGGAAGGCCTGACATTTACGGGCTGGTACAGGGATGAGGACAGAACCGTTCCCTATGACAGCTCTGTTCCGATCACGGAAGACACGGTGATTTATGCCGGATGGGAAGGACCTGTACATATTGAGCTGGGCGTAAAGGCATTTATTGACCAGGCGGCCGCAGGCGCACGGGAAGGATGCGAAGGCGCATCGCTTCTGATGGCCCTGCAGATGACGGGCCATGCGGAAGAATATGACTACTACAGTTTCCTGGATGAGATTCCGTATTCTCCGGACAGCTCCCCGTATAAGGGATTTGCCGGCAATCTCTGGGAAGATACGGCCGAGATTGACGCGATGATGCCGCAGCCGGTCGCTGACTGGGGCATGAATTACGGCACCGCAATTAACCGCAGCGGATGCGATGTCCGTCAGCTGATCTCCATGCTGAAAAAGGGACATCCGGTCATCGTCTGGACAAGCATTCATTTCCAGCCCAGCGAGCTGACCTATTATGAGTGGGGAACCTACAAGCTCTACAATCACGTGATGCTGCTGATCGGATATGACGAGGAAACACGTCAGTTCAAGATTGCGGATCCGGCCGGATGGAACGGCGGGATCTACTGGGTATCCTATGAGACATTCATGGGATCCTGGGATTGCTACAGAGGGGCAGTTGAAGTGTATTAAAAAGAAGTGCCTGAGATCGTCTCAGACACTTTTTTCAGAGTTCGATTTTTTTGAACTGTTCCCAGGGAAGGTTCTGCTTGCCGAAGTGGCCGTAATTGGTTGTCTGCGTGTAGATCGGTCTTCTCAGATCCAGTTCATTGATGATGTTGGAAACGGAGAAATCGAAGTTTTTCATGACGATCTCTCTCAGTTCATCATCGGTATACTGTGATGTTCCGAAGGACTGCACATAGACAGACAGAGGCCTCGGTTCGCCGATGGCGTAGGACAGCTCGATCTGGCATTTATGTGCCAGTTTATTGGCAACGATGTTGCGGCATACATATCTTGCATAATATGCGGCGCTTCTGTCGACCTTTGTCGGGTCCTTGCTGGAGAAGCAGCCGCCGCCGATCGGTGCATATCCGCCATACGAGTCAACGACGATTTTTCTGCCGGTGGTTCCGGAGTCGCCCCAGCTGCCGCCGACAATGAAGCTTCCGGAAGGATTGATCAGATATTTGGTATTCTCATCCACGAGGCTGCTGTCGATGACAGGACGGATGACCTCGTTCATGATGCATTCACGGATCTGTTCCTGTGTGACATCCGGAGTGTGCTGTGTGGATACGACGATTGTATCGACTCTCTTCAGCACGCCGTCTTCATATTCCACAGTCACCTGTGTTTTTCCGTCCGGTCTCAGGAACGGTGTTCTTCTTCTGACTTCTTCCAGCTTTGCGGAAAGCTTGTGGGCGCAGTCGATTGCATAGGGCATCAGATCTTCGGTTTCATCGGATGCATAGCCGAACATGATTCCCTGGTCTCCGGCGCTGATTTCATCGTGTGCCACCGCGCTGTTGATTTCGGGTGACTGCGCATTGACCTTGAGCAGGACATGATAGTCTTCATCATATCCGATCTGCTTCAGGACATTCAGTGCAATCGCTTCATAGTCGATCTTTGCCTTTGTGCCGGCTTCACCGTAAACAAGAATCAGATCGTCCTTGATTGTGGCTTCCACAGCCATATGGCTTTCGGGATCCTGACGAATTGCTTCGTCAAGAATGGAATCTGCGATCAGGTCGCAGACCTTGTCGGGATGTCCGCTTGTAACGGACTCGGATGTAAAATAAATTTTTGCCATAAAAAATGCTCCTCCTCGTCTTTTTCAGGACTCTCAGAAAGAGCATGCTGTATTTCGGATCTCTTTCTTTATCGATGTCAGCAGTACCACCTTGCACATCCGGCAGGTTGGTATGGGGCCAACGAGCTGACTCTCTTGCCTCATTCCAGATAAAAGACTTACATATTCTGCACCAAAAAGAGAAAAATGTAAATAGACACCGCTATGGAAGTGTATTATTCTCTTTCGGGTTGGTGCTATAATAACATATATGAAATTCGATTGGAATGACAGAGTCAGAGAAAATATCCTGTCCTATACGGTTTCAGGTTTTCTTATCGTTATGTTCTGGTTCCTGTTTCACTCATGGGGACCGATTTCGTCATTCCTGGGCGGAATTCTGAGTTCTATGTTCCCGTTTGTAGTCGGATTGTTCCTGACGCTGATTCTGATTCCTCTGCGTGACCGTGCCCAGAAAAAGTGGCTTTCCGGTTTTGACTGGAAGGACGGTATGAAGCGGAAAATCGCTGTTCTCATCTGCATGCTGACGCTTGCGCTGATGGTTGCGAGCTTCTTCGTTGTACTGGTGCCGGCTCTGGTGGACAGTTTCCGGACTCTGGCAGGATCCATGGAAACCTATATGAATACATTGGGCAAGCTTCTTGATCAGCTGAAGGTAAGTGCGGAGAACTCTGTGATCATCGACAACATTTACCAGACGGTCCAGCAGGCAGTACGCACATGGACAAACTCCATTTCCAGCAATATCACAAAATTTGTAACCAACTCCGTGAGTTTCCTGAGCGGAATATTCGATATCTTTGTCGCTCTGATTATCACTGTATATCTTCTTCTTGAATCGGAGCGCTTCAGCGTCCAGATGAGAAAATTCTTCTACGCCGTTCTGCCTTCTTCCGCCGCAGATTCCCTGTATGAAGTGATCGGCCTGAGCCGCAGAACATTCAACAGCTTTGTCTACGGAAAAGCACTGGATTCACTGATTATCGGTATTATCTGTGCAGTCTGCACCAGCGTGATGAAGATACCTTATGCAGCCCTGATTTCGTTCGTCGTAGGGCTGACCAATATGATTCCGGTATTCGGACCGTTTATCGGCGCTGTACCGAGTATCTTTATCCTGCTGATCATCTCTCCGACAAAAGCACTGGAGTTTGCGGTCTTTGTCCTGATTCTCCAGCAGATTGACGGAAATATTATCGGCCCGAGAATCCTGGGAGATTCACTCGGCCTGCCGGCGCTGTGGGTGATGTTCGCCATTATCGTGGGCGGTGCCATGTTCGGTATTATCGGCATGTTCCTCGGCGTACCGATCTTCTCGGTAATCTATTATCTGACCTCGACACGGATCAACCGGATTCTGCGTGACAAGCGGATCCATGTGGACGGTTAAACAGAATACAATGGTCCTCTAAAATTGGACGGGAAAAGAGTAAAACCGTACAGTAAGATAAGTCGGGATGAGAATAAACCCAATATGGTTTAGAGGACATCCGGAAAAGGAAAATCTAAAGAAAAAAGCAACAGAAAT
>SVBN01000001.1 GCA_015058875.1 Erysipelotrichaceae bacterium
ACTTCCGCACCGCATGTTTCCAGTGACTCCACGCTGTGCGCCTTGGAAGAACCTGTCGCTCCGCCGATTCCGTCTCTGCCGGTTCTGCCGCCGAGCAGAATGACCGCGTCACCCGCTTCGGGGCGCTCGCGGACGACATTTTCCGCCGGTGCGGCCGCAATGACGGCACCGACTTCCATATGCTTGGCAACATAGCCGGGGTGATACAGTTCATGCACTTCACCGGTCGCAAGACCGATCTGGTTTCCGTAGGAGCTGTATCCTGCCGCGGCGGTTGTGACCAGTTTTCTCTGGGGCAGCTTGCCCGCCAGGGTCTGGTCCACCGGCGTCAGCGGATCGCCGGCACCGGTAATGCGCATTGCCTGATAGACATAGCTTCTGCCGGAAAGCGGATCACGGATCGCTCCGCCGAGACACGTCGCGGCACCGCCGAACGGTTCGATCTCCGTCGGGTGGTTGTGTGTTTCGTTTTTGAACATCAGCAGCCAGTCCTGTTCGCTTCCGTCAATGTCTGCTTTGATCCTGACGGAGCAGGCATTGATTTCTTCGGATTCATCCAGGTCCTTCAGTTTTCCCGACTGCTTCAGCGCTTTCGCACCGATCGTCGCAAGATCCATCAGGGTAACCGGCTTTTCCTTTTTCAGAACAGCTTTTCTCAGATCCAGATATTCATCATATGCCGCTCTGATATAGTCGGGTTCGATTTCCACATTGTCGATGATCGTGCCGAATGTTGTATGACGGCAGTGATCGCTCCAATAGGTATCGATCACCTTGATTTCCGTGATTCTCGGATCGCGTTTTTCTTCTTCGATAAAGTATTTCTGCAGAAACTGAATATCCGCAAGATCCATTGCCAGTCCGTATGTCTTCAGGAATTCCTTCAGACCGGCTTCATCCAGCTCACGGAACCCTTCCATCACCTGCGGCAGTTCCGGATGCGGATAGCTCTGACGGATGGTCTCAGGCTTTTCCAGCTTTGCTCTTCTTGCCTCGACCGGATTGATCAGCGTATCCTGAATCCGTTTTTTATCCTCATCGCTCAGTGTTCCCTGAATATAGTAGATTCTGGCTGAGCGCACTTCGGGACGTTCCCTGCAGGTTGCCAGCTGGATGCACTGGGCACAGCTGTCCGCTCTCTGGTCAAACTGTCCGGGAAGATATTCCACAGCCAGCACCCATTCATCTGCCGCGGGAGCCGGTGCTTCCTCTTCGTACAGGTCGTCGACCTGGGGTTCGGAAAGAATCGTATATCTGGCCGCAAGGTAATCCTCTTCCAGGATATTTTCAAGATCATACCGGTTCAGCACGCGGACGCTTCTGACACTGTCATTGCGCAGCGCAATGCGCAGGTCGTTCAGCACCGATTTTGCTTCGACTGCATAGGCAGGCTTCTTTTCTACAAAACAGCGGTAAACTGTCATTTCAGATTTCTCTCCTTCCTGCCGATATCCGTACGGTAATGCATATGCTCAAAGCCGACCGGACCGACTGCCGCATAAGCTTTCTCCAGCGCTTCATCCAGGGTTTCACCCTTTGCGCAAAGACCGAGCACACGGCCGCCGTTTGTTACAAACTTTCCGTCTTTCATGGCTGTTCCGGCATGGTATACCGTAACGCCTTCATGCTGTCCTTTTTCATCCAGGCCATGGATTTCATAGCCTTTCTGATATTTCTGGGGATAGCCCCCGCTTGCTTCGATGACGCAGGCACAGCTGCCGCTTTCCCATTCCACGGTGATATCCTTCAGCGTTTCGTCATGAACCGCCTTCATGATTGTGAACAGGTCAGTTTTCAGCATCGGAAGCACAACCTGTGTCTCCGGATCGCCGAAACGGCAGTTGTATTCAACGACCTTCGGTCCCTGCGGCGTAATCATCAGGCCGAAATACAGGCAGCCTTTGAACGGCCGTCCTTCCGCCTTCATCGCATTCATGGTCGGCACAAAGATTTCCTTCATGCATCTTTCAGCCACATCTTCCGTGTAGTACGGACTCGGTGCGATCGTTCCCATGCCGCCGGTATTCAGACCTTCGTCATTGTCATTTGCACGCTTGTGGTCCATGGAGGAAATCATCGGGTAAATGACATGCGAATCGGTAAATGCCAGTACGGACACTTCCGGACCGGTCATGAATTCTTCCAGAACAACTCTGCTGCCGGAAGCTCCGAATGCCTTGTCAATCATCATTTCCCGGACTGCTTCTTCCGCTTCCTGCTCATTCTGAGCAATCAGCACGCCTTTTCCCAGGGCCAGGCCGTCGGCTTTCAGTACAGCCGGATAGGTGTTCTTTTCCCTGATCCTTGCCATCAGCTTCTCTGCATCATCGAAGATTTCATAGGAAGCCGTCGGAATGCCGTATTTATGCATCAGGTCTTTGGAGAACGCCTTGGACGCTTCAATCACCGCAGCCTTTTTATCGGGACCGAAGCACGGAATTCCTTCCGCTTCCAGCGCATCCACCATTCCCAGTGCCAGCGGATCATCAGGTGTAACCACAACGAAATCCGCATGCTCTTTTGCGAATGCCGTCATGCCTTCAATATCCGTTGCCTTGATATTGACACATTCCGCCAGTGCTCCGATTCCGGCGTTGCCGGGGGCACAGTAAATGTGATCAATCTCTTCAGATCTGCTGAGAGCCAGAATTACCGCATGTTCGCGGCCTCCGGACCCCACGACGAGTACTTTCATCAGGAATACCTCCGGTATCAGTGATGGAACAGACGGATTCCGTTGAATGCCATCACCATGTCATATTTGTTGCAGGTCTCAATGACGTTGTCGTCACGGATGGATCCGCCGGGTTCAACAACATACTGGACGCCGCTCTTGCGCGCTCTTTCAATGTTGTCTCCGAACGGGAAGAATGCATCGGATCCCAGGGATACGCCGCTGTTCTTCTTCAGCCATTCCTTCTTTTCCTCATCGGTGAATACCGCCGGTTTTTCCGTGAAGAATTTCTCCCATGTGCCGTCGGCCAGGATATCTTCATATTCATTGCCGATGTAAACATCGATGCAGTTGTCTCTGTCAGCTCTGCGGATATCCGCTCTGAACGGGAGGTTCAGAACCTGCGGAGCCTGGCGCAGCCACCAGTGATCGGCCTTGTCGCCGGCAAGTCTTGTGCAGTGCACGCGGCTCTGCTGGCCGGCACCGACGCCGATGACCTGACCGTTCTTCGCATAGGCAACGGAGTTGGACTGCGTATATTTCAGAGTGATCAGGGCGATGATCAGATCGCGCTTTGCCTCCTCGGGGAGGTTCTTGTTTTCGGTAACGATATTTGTAAGAACGGATTCATCCAGGACGATTTCATTTCTGCCCTGTTCGAATGTGATGCCGAACACCTGCTTGTGCTCGATCGGAGCCGGTACATAATCCGGATCGATCTGAATGACATTGTAATTGCCGTTCTTCTTTGTTCTCAGGATTTCCAGTGCTTCTTCTGTATAACCCGGTGCGATAACGCCGTCGGAAACTTCTTTCTTCAGAAGTCTTGCCGTATCCGCGTCGCAGATATCGGACAGCGCCGCAAAATCACCGTAGGAGCTCATGCGGTCCGCGCCTCTGGCTCTTGCGTATGCGGAAGCGATCGGGGAAAGCTCTCCATCGCCTGTAAAGTAGATCTTCCGTTCGATCTCGCTCAGTTCCACGCCGACTGCCGCGCCGGCCGGAGATACATGCTTGAAGCTCGCTGCGGAAGGCAGACCTGTCGCAGCCTTGAGTTCCTTGACGAGCTGCCAGCTGTTCAGGGCATCCATGAAGTTGATATAGCCCGGACGGCCGTTGAGAACAGTTACCGGAAGTTCACCATCTTCCACGTAGATTCTGGAAGGCTTCTGATTGGGGTTGCAGCCGTACTTTAATGCGAGTTCCTTTGCCATTATGCATTCTCCTTTACATTGCGGTTAAAGATTTCTGTTTTCACTTCGCCTGTTTCCAGATCGATGGATCTGACGAACAGGGATACGCGGTTGTCATGATTCAGTGCTTCCCAGAGATTCTTTCCGAAGTCCTCAAACGGTTCTTTTGCGACTTCGTATCTGACCGGCTCGCCGGAGAAGGAAGGAATCGGATTTCCGTCTGTTTCATATGTGTGGATGATTCTGCCTTCGCCTGCGGGCAGTTCATCATAATCAAAGAACTGTCTCTGTACATTCGCATCGCTTCCGTCTGCGCTCTTGAGGATGGAGAAGCTTGCCTTTGCGCCGGTGACAACTGCGGAAATGCGCGGTGTCCAGTTCGGTCCGTCCGGTTCAAATGTTCTTGTTCTCAGAGCATCTTCAAAGCTCTTTCCGTCTGCCATGAAATCATAGATCGTATCGGTCTGATTGCCGTTTGTGACGATGGTTGTCCCGTTCAGGACTCTGACCGGCGCATAGATAATCAGGGAAGGATCCTTCATCTTCGATGCATCAAATGCTTCGGTTCTCAGACCTTCGCCTTCCTCAACGAAGATGCGGTTTCTGGAGTTCTCGCTTCTGCCCATGATGAAGTATCCGATGCGGATCTTTCTGCCGCACGGCGTGCGTCCGATCGCGATGCCTCTGCCGGGGTATGTGTTTGCGGAAAGATATTTGTAGAGATCAACCTTGTTCATATGTCCTCCTCCTTATCCAGAGCTTCGCTCAGCTGCTTCATTGCCTGCGGCAGCAGGATCCACTCTGCTTCTTCCATAATTCTTCTCTGCAATGTTTCGGGTGTGTCATCCTCATGGACGTCGACTGCCTTCTGCAGCAGGATTCTTCCTCCGTCCGGAATTTCGTTGACAAAATGCACGGTAGCGCCGCTGACCTTCACGCCTTTGGCAAGCGCCGCTTCATGGACCTTCAGTCCGTAGAAGCCCTTGCCGCAGAACGACGGGATCAGTGCCGGGTGCACGTTGATGATGCGCTCGGGATAAGCCCGAATCACTTCCGGCCCGAGAATGCTGAGGAATCCGGCGAGAATCACCAGATCAATCTCATGTTCCTTCAGTGCGGTCACAATCGCATGATCATATGCTTCCTGGGATTCATAATCCTTCCGCCGGATGACCGTGCTTTCAATGCCGGCGTTCGCCGCCCTTTCCAGCGCATATGCCTTCGGGCTGGATGAGAGCACAAGCTCTATTTTTCCGTGCGGATTGTTTCCGGCTTTTTCAAAATCGATCAGTGCCTGCAGATTGGTTCCGCCGCCGCTGACCAGCACCGCAATCCGGATCATAATGCCTCCCTGAAGACAACGGAATGATCGCCTTCCGTCATCCGTCCGATGACATGCGCCTCAACTCCGTTATCCGAGAGAATGCCGAGCACTTCTTCGGCATCCGCTTCGCTGACAAACATCGCCATGCCGATGCCCATGTTGAAGGTATTGTACATATCATGTTCGCTGATTCCGCCTTCCCGCTGAATCAGCCGGAAAACCGGCAGGACGCGCCAGGATCCCTTGCGGATTTCCGCATTCAGATCTTTTCCGAAGGCACGGGGCAGATTCTCCTGGAAGCCTCCGCCGGTAATATGCGCAATCGCATGCACATTGATTTTCTTCAATACTTCCAGCACCGGCTTCACATAGATTTTTGTCGGTTCCAGAAGCACTTCGCCGAGCGGTTTTCCGAGATCCGCCGCATATTCCTTCAGCACTTCCGGTTCCGTAATATCGAACACCTTGCGCACGAGGGAGAATCCGTTGGAATGGACGCCGCTGGAGGCAAGACCGATAATCACATCTCCTGCCTTTACGGCAGCAGGATCCAGAATCTTTTCCTGATCCACCACGCCGACGGAGAATCCGGCGAGATCATATTCATCTTCCGGCATCAGACCCGGATGTTCCGCTGTTTCGCCGCCGATCAGCGCGCAGCCTGCCTGAACGCAGCCTTCCGCAACACCGCCGACAATCTCGGCGATCTTTTCAGGAATGTTTTTACCGCAGGCAATATAATCCAGGAAGAACATCGGAGCTCCGCCTGTGCAGATGATGTCATTGACGCACATTGCAACGCAGTCAATGCCGACCGTATCGTGCTTGTCCATCAGGAAGGCAATCTTCAGTTTTGTTCCGACGCCGTCCGTACCGGAAACAAGCACCGGGTGCTTCATTCCCGCAGTCTGCGGATCAAACAGGCCTCCGAATCCGCCGATTCCTTCCATCACGCCGGGAACAGCAGTTCTTGCGACATGCTGTTTCATCAGCTCTACGGAACGGTAGCCGGCTGTTACATCCACGCCTGCGACTTTATAGCTTTCGCTGTAGCTTTTTTCCATATCTCCTCCAGTTTATCCGTTCTCCTGCAGTTTCTTCTGCAGCGCTTCATCTTTTGCCAGAACATTTTCGGTCATTGCCCGGCGCTCTTCGGCGAGCTTCTCGGCAAGCTGTGCATCATCAACCGCAAGGATCTGCGCCGCCAGCCATGCGGCGTTCTTTGCGCCGTCAATCGCAACCGATGCGACCGGAATTCCCGGAGGCATCATGACTGTGGAAAGCAGTGCATCCGTTCCTTCCAGAACCGCAGACTTCAGCGGAACGCCGATCACGGGCAGAGTTGTATGCGCAGCCAGTACGCCGGCAAGCGCCGCAGACATTCCGGCTCCGGCAATAATCACGCCGAATCCGTTCTCTCTGGCGTCCGACGCAAACGCGGCCGCCTGCACCGGAGTGCGGTGCGCACTGTAGACATGCGCTTCAAATCCGATCCCGAGACTTTCCAGAACCGGGAATGCTTTGGACATGACATTCAGATCGCTGTCACTGCCCATGATGATGCCGACTTTTTTCATTGATATGCCTCCCTCCGTAAAAAAAGCTCAGGAATAGAGTTCCCAAGCCTGATTCGTTTTACTGCATACCGCGCCGAAAACAATATCAATGTTTCCGCAGTTTCTGTTGTGAACAATTGAGACATTCCCTGCCATAACATAGTTCCTTTCCGGTGCGCTGCCATCCGGCGAACATATCGTATATGATGCCGCCGTGATTGTAAAGATGACGCTGTCACAGAGTCCGTGGATGAAAGATATCCTGTTCATCCGGCTTCCGTGCTCTCTGACAACACAAGCAGTTTATCACAAAGGTTTTTATCTGTCTCGATGGATTCGGCGAAATATTTTTCACTTTTTCCGTCTTCATGAAACAAGCGGCAGAATATACATCATCCAGAGCGCCGAAAGCGGCATCACCAGAATCATAGCCGGTATCATATCCGGAGTCGGAAACATTTTCAGATTCAGGATGCGGAATCCGGTCGCCACCATGATAAATCCGCCGCAGGCCTTGAAGTCATTGATCATGGCCGGCGTTGTCAGCGGGTAGATGACACGTGCCAGCAGGAACAGCGCCGTCATGATTGCAAACTGGGGAAGCGCAATCACGCTGACGGTTTTCTTCAATGTGCAGGCGAAGATCAGGGCGGTAAACAGATCCAGAATGCTTTTGGAAATCAGAATGGAATGATCGCCGTTCATACCCGAAACAATCGATCCGTAAATACCGGTTCCGCTTGCACAGAACAGCACGATTGCCGTCAGCAGCAGCTCGTCATTTTCACCGGCGGAACCGAACGCCTTCTGCATCAGCTTTGCGCCGGATCGGATTTTATCGCCGAGATGAATGACAATCCCGGATGCGGTGCCCAGAATCAGGGCAAAGATCACCGCCGGCATATTCTGCATCAGAACAATACTGGATATTCCCATTCCCATGGACGCAAGTCCGAAGATCATATTCAGCGATGCATTCAGCTCATCGGAGATTCTGTCTCCGAGCACACTTCCGATCATACCCCCGATAAAAACAGAAAGACAGTTAATGATAATTCCAACCGGCATAACAGGTTCCCCCTTTACCGCTGATTATCATAGCACTGTCTTTTCCGAACTCCCTGTCAAAAACCGGGTGTTATTTATCGGTTACCGTTACGCCGATCTCGGCATATCTCGTGATCGGATGCTCTGCACAGGCCTGCGCCGAGAATACAAGCACGAAGAAATCACCGGGCTGCGCGTCCGCAGGCACCGTGAATTTTGTCGTCTGATCCAGCGGATTCCATACTGCCGGGATGCCGCTGCCGTGATATGTGCATCCGGACCGGTATACATCCCACAGCGTGCGGATCTGCCTTCCGTCGGGATCATATGCCCCGGCACTGAGATCCACAACGCTGCCGGCAGGCACCCTGAGATCGCTGCAATTGCAGTTTACAACCGGCGGATGAACACATTCTTCATACGGCCTGATGCACCAGTCCGCCCGCTGGGCCCATTCATGCTGGAAATTCATCAGGAACGGATTTTCATTTCCTTCTTTTCCGCTGTAGCGGTCATATGTCTTTTCAGGCGTTTCCCCGTCATTGAACAGACGTCCGCCGATACTGCCGAAGCGTCCGTCTTCCGGTCCTCTGAGTCCGTGCGGCAGAAGCGGTACAACCGTTGCGCTGTCGCCTTCGCCGATCCAGTCATACGGATCAAAATGGAACACCGGCATGCTGTCAAAACCCCAGTCCATCTCGGTGATCAGCCCGTACTGCCGGTTTTCCGGTTCCCCTTCGATATATGTTCCGTCCGCAAACAGGATGGTCTTTTCCATCAGCGGACCATGTCCGAACTTGATGTTTTCTTTCAGCCACGGCGCCCGGTAGGTATGCACCGCATCCGCCTGCGTTGTCAGCGAAGAAAGGAATCCGCCGTAGACAAATTCACTTCTGAGCATTTTAAGATCCGGAAACAGATCTTTGCCGTGATCCAGCCAGCTGTTGTCCTGACCGACGCCGTTCATCACGCCGAGCACGCAGCATTTGCGGATCACTTTCGCATAAATACCGTTCCATTCTTCCGAATCATGATATTTCTCATGGATGGACATCAGTGCCCTGACGATCGTATTGATGCCGCCCCAGGACAGCAGATACAGCGTCCGCTCATCATCGTCCAATATCAATTGTTCAATGAAGCGCGATCCTTCCGTCTCGAAGCGGACATCCCCTTCAAAGGCAATATTGCCGGTCTTTGTAATGCTGAGCAGGTATTCCGGCGAAGGATAATCCGGGGAATGCTTCTTCAGATTCGGATATACCGCCGCATATTCGTTTTTCCAGAGCGATTCAATCCATCCCTCTTCAAACGGGCGGTAGGATTTCAGAAACCGGGCGTCGGGGTCCGGATGCGGGTAGCCGATATGGCCCTCATAGGCCAGCAGTCCGCTGCAGCTGTAATGCGGCGTCACGTCCCCGAGCGTATGGATTCCGTCTCCCTGAAAATGATACTTGGAAGCAGTATAGACAATGCCGCAGACATCGAGTTCATCGAGATGAAGTGCCAGATGGATCATGGAATTCATATCATCGCATTCCATGTCGGTAGTAATCAGAATCCGCGGTTTTTCCATACCTGTCTCCTTTGCATTATTTCAGTATTCTGACCCGGATCATGCCGTCGATCTTTCCGAGCTCTTCCTCGGCGTCCGCCGGTACTTCCGAGTTCACGTCAAACAGGGAATATGCATATTCTCCCTGCGACTTGTTGGTCATGTTTTCGATATTGATGCCTTCTTCCGAGAACACCGGCATGATCTTTGCGAGCATGCCCGGCTTGTTTTCATGAATCAGGCAGATTCTTGCAAGTCCGGTGCGTTCCATGAATACATTCGGCATGTTGACGGCATTCCGGATATTGCCGTTGCGCAGATACTCATCCATTTCCGCAGCCGCCATTCTGGCACAGTTGCTTTCCGCCTCAATCGTCGTCCCGCCGAGATGCGGCGTCAGGATTGTATTCGGCGCATGAACCAGACGTTCCGTCGGGAAGTCGGCGACGTATCTTGCAATCTTTCCGCTTTCCAGCGCTTCGATGACCGCATTCTCATCCACAACTTCACCTCTGGCGTAGTTGATCAGACGGACACCGTCCTTCATCTTTGCAATGCGGTCGCGGTTGATCAGTCCGCGCGTATCCTCCTTGAGAGGAACGTGCAGTGTAATGTAATCGCAGACCGACAGCAGCTCATCCAGGCTGGACATGCGCTCAACATGTCTGGAGACTTTCCATGCGGCATCCACCGACAGGAACGGATCATACCCGAAAACCGTCATCTCAAGATTCAGCGCGACATTAGCCACCATCGAACCGACATTGCCGGTTCCGATAACGCCCAGCGTTTTGCCGGCATATTCCGGTCCGGCAAACTGCTTCTTGATTTTTTCCATCCGCTCTTCGATCGGTCCCTGGCTGCCGTCATAGGTATAAACCCACTTCATGCCGTCAAAGATATCGCGGCTTGCCATGGACATGGCAAACAGGAACAGTTCCTTGACGCCGTTGGCGTTGCCGCCGGGCGTATTGAATACGACGATTCCCTGCCTGATGCATTCTTCGACAGGTATCGTATTGTATCCGATGCCGGCACGCCCGATGCAAAGAAGCTCCGGATTGAACGGGTAATGATGCAGATCGGAAGCGCGTACAAACAGCGCCTCGGGATTCTGCACATCATCCCCGATCTCATAGAGAGGCTCCTTCAGGATCTCCTTCGCGGATGCAGATATATTGTTCAGTGTTCTGATATGAAACATATTCTCCCCCTTCAGATATGCTTTTTCTCAAATGATTCCATAAAGCCGCAGAGCTGCTTTACGCCTTCCGGTTCCATGGCGTTGTAGATGGATGCCCGCATTCCCCCGGCCAGACGGTGACCCTTCAGATTTGCAAATCCCGCTTCCGAAGCTTCCTTTACAAACTGCGCGTCCAGTTCCGGATCCTCTGTCCGGAAAGTGACATTCATGAAGGAACGGGCGCTTTTTTCCGCATGCGCATGAAACAGCTTTGATTGATCCAGATAATCATACAGCATGCCGGCACGCTCTTTCCTGCGTGCTTCCATTCCGGCAATTCCGCCGTTTTCCTCAATCCAGTCCATGACCAGAGAGAAGATATAGATATTCCAGCACGGCGGCGTATTGAACATGGAGTTTTTATCGATCATTCTGCGGTATGACAGCATCAGCGGCGTATCCGGATGCTCGCACAGTGCCAGATCATCCCGGATAATGACAATCGTCAGTCCGGCCGGCGCCAGGTTTTTCTGCGCTCCGGCATAGATCAGCCCGTATCTGCTTACATCAACCTCACACGAAGCGATATTGCTCGACATATCGCAGACCAGCGGGACATTTCCGGTATCCGGCACATAATGCCATTCCGTTCCGAAGATTGTATTGTTTGCACAGTAATGGAAATAGGATGCGGAGGGATCCAGTACCAGTTCCTCCTGAGACGGAACGGTGCGGAATCCGCCTGCACTGCAGTCATGGGCAATATGCACATTTCCGTATTTCCGTGCTTCCTTTGCGGCAGAGGATGAGAAGTGTCCGGTTACCGCATAATCTGCGCTTCCCTTATCCCTCATCAGATTCAGCGGCACCATGGAAAACTGCGTGCTTGCCCCGCCCTGAAGAAAAAGAACATGGTAATCAGACGGAATATGCATCAGCGTCCGGAAGGAAGACTGCGCATGATCAAATATCTGCGTAAACATCGCCGAACGGTGGCTCATCTCCATGACGGACATTCCCGATCCGTTCCAGTTCAGCATTTCCTTCTGTGCTCTTTTGAGCACTGCCTCCGGCAGAACCGACGGTCCGGCCGCAAAATTCCATACTCTTCCTGTATTCATTCCCCATACTCCCTGCTATTGCCAATCATATTACATCCAACTGACGCATTTGACAAAAAGAACCGGCGTTTCACCGGTTCACGATATTGTCTTTTTCTGTTCCGATTATTTGAAGAAGAGTTCGGACAGTTCCATCGGCTGAATGTAGACACCGTCCTTGTAAACACGCATGTTGCCGGATGCGATTTCGTCAATCAGCATTACCTTGCCGTTTGCATCATATCCGTATTCGAACTTGATGTCATACAGTTCCATGCCTTTTTCTTCCATATCATCCGCAACGATCTTTGTGATCTTCTTTGTCATCTCACGGATGTCGTTGTACTGTTCGGCATTCATAACACCGAGAACAATCAGTCCGTCCTCTGTAACCAGCGGATCGCCCTTTGCGTCGTTCTTGAATGTCATTTCCACATAGTAAGGCAGTTCTGCGCCTTCTTCGATATAATCGCTGTAGCGTCTGAAGAAGCTTCCGACTGCACGTCTGCGGCAGATGACTTCCAGTCCTTTTCCGAACACTTTTGCAGGAAGAACTTCCATGGTTGTGTCATCAAAATTAGCCTTGACGAAATGTGTGTAAATGCCGGCTTCATTGATCTTCTTGAAGAAATAATCCGTCATGCGCAGGTTGACATCACCGACACCTTCGATTGTCAGTCCGATGGAGTTCTCACCCGGATCAAACACACCGTCTTTGCCTGTAACATCATCCTTGAACTTCAGAAGAAAGTTGCCGTTTTCCATTTCAAATACGTTCTTTGTTTTGCCTGTGTACACCAGTTTCATGAAATCTCCTCCTGTCATTTTTCCGGTATCGCTGCGCAATGTAAGCATCAGGATTGCATCATAATCAATCCAGTTTGAAATTTTAACAAAGGGGCCCTGATTATTCAATGGAATTCAGGCAAAAAACAGACAATCATTCATCCAGTTCTGAAACATATTTTCATTACGCTGTCATTTCTCAGATGATAGCGCATACATCCACCGCATGGTCAGCGGATTCTCCGTTTTTTCTTCCGTTTTCCCTTCAGCTGTTCCGGGATATATTCTTCCGGCACAATCCCCGCAGGCACATTCCAGCCGTTTGCGGAGATGCGGCTCATCATTTCCGATGCATCCGTGAAGCTCCAGCGGTATACATTGACAAAGCCCCTGCTTTCCAGGAAGCGGATCTGCTTCAGTGTGCAGAGCTTCTGATCCTGACGCTCGATCAGTTTCCTGATCAGCACCTGCGCCTGTCCCTTGCTTTCCACAGTGGAAGGATCCATGCCGTATTTCTGCAGCAGTGCCAGCTGTTTTTCCGTCGGCGGCTGCACTTCATAGCGGAATACCGGCTCATAATCCCAGATATCCGCATCCTCCAGCATCATGCCGACTTCCAGCGGATTCAGCACCTTCCGCTGTCTGTCCTTCATTTCCTTCAGCTGTCTTGCCAGTGCTTTTCTGCGCTCTTCCAGAATATTGCGTTCCGTCTGCGAGGCACCCTCCGCAAGATCCATGACCTCGCCGTTTTTCATCTGCTCGGTCATCTTTTCTTCGACCTCTTTCGAGCCGGCCGTCAGTACGGCCGGATGGCAGATATCATGTCTTGCGCTCATCCACAGGAAATCAAGTATCAGCAGCTTCTCTTTTCCGGGAAAAGGTCTTGTGCCTCTGCCGATCATCTGCATGTACAGTCCCCGCACCTGGGTCGGGCGCAGTACGACAATGCAGTCCACCGGCGGACAGTCCCATCCTTCCGTCAGCAGCATCGAATTGCAAAGCACCTGATATTTCCCCTGATTAAAGTCTTCCAGAATCTGTGCCCTGTCAGCGGAAGTGCCGTTGACTTCCGCAGCCGAAAAGCCTCTGGAATGAAGCAGCGATGTGAATTTCCGGGAAATACGGATCAGCGGCAGGAATACTACCGTTTTTCTTTCCGCGCACACCTTTGCCATTTCATCCGCAATCTTTTCCAGATACGGCTCCAGCACATCGCCGAGCTCCCCTGCCTGCAGATCGCCGTTCTGAACCTTAACGGATGAAATATCCAGCTTCAGCGGAATCGTCTGCGCTTCCAGAGGAACAAGATATCCGTCCTCCACCGCCTGCTTCAATGAGTATTCATATGCCATTGAATCAAAAAACGAACCGAGCTGTTTTTTATCGCCGCGCTCGGCGGTTGCCGTTACGCCGAGAACAAACGCGCCTGAAAAATATGCGAATATGCGCTGGTAGCTCTCGCTCAGCACATGATGCGCTTCATCGAGAATGACAGCCTGGAAGTAATCGGGCGGATATCTTCTGAGACGGTTTTCCTGAGCCAGCGTCTGCATGCTGGCAATGAC
The DNA here is from genome assembly GCA_015058875.1 of Erysipelotrichaceae bacterium. Classification (GTDB taxonomy): domain Bacteria; phylum Bacillota_I; class Bacilli_A; order Erysipelotrichales; family Erysipelotrichaceae; genus Bulleidia. Next base: position 13,984 of record SVBN01000001.1, read on the forward strand.
GACCATGGAATCGCTGCCGACAGCCGTCAGCTCCGCCTTTTCAATGGATGACTCAAGACCTGCGGCTTCCCTGATTTTGGCGGCCGCCTGCTGCAGAAGCTCCAGCCGGTGGGCCAGGATCAGAACGCGTCTACCGTGCTCCACGCACAGTTTCGCCACATTGGCAAAGACTACGGTCTTTCCTGTGCCTGTGGGCAGTACCAGCAATGTTTTTCTGTTACCGTCCCGCCACTCATGCATGACTGCTTTTACGGCGGCTTTCTGATATGGTCTGAGTTCGTACGGCATGCCATCCCTCTTTCGTATGTGTTAATCATATACGATTTTATCCGTCCGCATCATGCATTTTCACATAATAAAAACCGGCAGAGCGCTCCGCCGGTTCTTTGCTTCTTACAGTCTTTCCTTCCGTTCGATATCCAGGAAGTATTTGTATGTGTCGACCGTCAGTTCGCCGCAGGCTGCTTCATCACAGGCGATGATTGCGCCGTTGTGCATCTGCAGTGCCGAGCATGTCCACTTCTGGGATACGCTCCCCTCGACCGTTGCCGCAAGTGCTCTTGCCTTGTTGTGGCCGGAGATCAGCACCAGAACTTCTTTGGAATCCGTGACGGTTCCGATACCGACGGACAGCGCCTGTGCAGGTACCTTTTCCGGATCGTTTCCGAAGAAGCGGGAATTCACGATTCTTGTATCGGTTGTCAGATCTCTCAGTCCGGTTCTCGATGTCAGGGATGTGAACGGCTCATTGAACGCCAGGTGTCCGTCGACGCCGATACCGCCCATGAACAGATCAATTCCGCCGTAGGAAGCGATCTTCTCTTCATATCTTGCGCATTCGCCTTCCGGATCATCGGTCATGCCGTTGAGAATGTTGATGTTCTCCGGCTTCATGTCGACCAGGTGATCGAAGAAGTTGTCATGCATGAAATACCAGTAGCTCTGATCATGCTCGTGCGGCAGTCCCAGATATTCGTCCATGTTGAATGTGACAACATTGGCGAAGGAGACTTCTCCTGCCTTGTTCATCCGGATCAGTTCCTTATAGACACCGATCGGGCTGGAGCCGGTCGGCAGTCCGAGAATGAACGGACGCTCTTCCTTATGTGCGTTGATCTTCGCGGCGATGTAATGAGCTGCCCAGAGGCTCATCTTGTCATAGTTGTCCTGAATTACGACTCTCATGATTCTTTAATCTCCTTTATGCAATATGTCCTTTTGCCTTGATTACATCGATGACGGAGTCCACATACTTCTCGCAGATTTCATCGGATTCCGCTTCCACCATGACGCGGATCACCGGTTCGGTTCCGGATTCTCTGACGAGGATTCTTCCGGTATCTCCCAGTTCTTCCGCAACCTTCTTTACCGCTGCCTGCACGTCCGGATCATTCTGTGCTTCCGGCTTGGACTTCACTCTTACATTCTTCAATACCTGCGGATAGAACACTACCGGTTCCGCCAGTTCGCTCATCGGCTTTTCCTTTGCCAGCAGCACTTCCATCATCTTCAGGCTGGTCAGGATTCCGTCTCCGGTTGTCGCATACTTTGTGAAGATGATATGTCCGCTCTGCTCGCCGCCGATTCTGTGTCCGTTTGCGACCATATTCTCATAGACATACTTGTCGCCGACCTTGGTCTTTTCATATCCGATGCCGACTTTGTCCAGCGCCTTGTACAGACCGAAGTTGGACATGACGGTTGTAACGATCGTGTTGTTCAGCAGCTTGCCTCTTTCCTTCATATACAGACCGTAGATGTACAGGATATGGTCGCCGGTGACGACATTTCCCTTTTCATCCACGCACAGGCATCTGTCCGCATCGCCGTCATACGCGAATCCGACATCCAGTCCGTTGTCAACAACGAACTTCTGCAGGTGCTCGATATGCGTGCTTCCGCAGTCCGTGTTGATATTCAGTCCGTCCGGCTCCGCATTGATCACATAGGTCTTTGCGCCCAGTGCGTCGAATACGCCTTTGGCAATCGACCATGCCGCACCGTTGGCAACATCCAGTCCGACTTTCTTTCCGTTGAAGGAATACTTGGACAGGGAGATCAGATAGCCGATATATCTGTTTCTGCCCGCGACATAGTCCACGGTTCTTCCGATATCTGCCTTTGTGGCAAGCGGTACTTCGATCTCGCCGTCGATATACTTTTCGACTTCCAGGATGGTTTCCTCATCCATCTTTTCACCGTTCGAGTTCATCAGCTTGATGCCGTTGTCATAGAACGGGTTGTGGGATGCGGAAATCATGATGCCGCAGTCGAATCCGTCGGTCCTTGTGATATAGGATACCGAAGGCGTGGTTGTGACATGCATGATATATGCATCGGCGCCGCTTGCGGTCAGACCGGAACACAGGGCATATTCAAACATATAGCTTGATCTTCTTGTGTCCTTTCCGATCACGATTCTTGCTTTCTTATCCAGTCTCTTTCCGTAATACCAGCCGAGGAAGCGGCCGATCTTTACGGCGTGTTCATAGGTCAGGCTGACGTTGGCTTCTCCTCTGAAGCCGTCGGTTCCGAAATATTTGCCCATTTCAAATCTTCTCCTTCAGACAACATCTGTCTGATTCCGTAACAATTTTACCGAAATATGGTTTTCCGCACAATAAAAAAAGAATGGGACGTGCATTTTTGCGGTGATAATCCGGCAAAATATGGCTTTGACATGCAATGCTTTCTGTGACATTGTTGTAGAGGAGAAAATAATTATGCAGATCATGAGTGAACTTCAGAATCTCAGCAGTACGGAGCTGTACATCTACAAGTATATACTGCGCCATGCGGATGAGATTCCGGAAATGACAATCGGCCAGCTGGCAAGACGTGCCAGCACTTCAACCGCCAGCATTCTCAGACTCTGCAGGAAGTACGGTTTCCGCGGTTTCACCGAATTCAAGTACCAGCTGAAAAAGGAGATCAGTTCACATGCCGTGAATGATTCCTCCGCTTCTTCCAATCCCGTGAGGGATATCCGCTATTTCTTTGATGAAACCATCGAGACGGACGGGTTCCGCAGCAGCATTCATGAAGCAGCCGAAATGATTGCGGAGCACAATATGCTGATATTCGCAGGGCTGGGCGCGTCCAACATTCTGGCGGAATACGGCGTTCTGTTCTTCAACTATCTCTGCAGGATGGCCTTCCGGATCGAGGATATCAGCAACATGAATCTCGGACACTTTCCGAGCGTCCTGAGTTCGGATATCTGTCTGGTAATCATCTCGACGTCCGGCGAATCCACGGATATCATTTCCAGCGTCCGCAACTACCGCACCTCCGGATGCCGCATGATCACAATCACTTCCGATCCTTCCTCATCGCTGGCAAAAGCCGCGGATGCGGTCATCGCCTCCAACATCCCGCTGATCAGGGAAGGAAATGATAATCTGACATCCCAGGTTCCTACCTGCTATATCATTGAGCAGCTTGCGGCCGAGGTGAAGGAAATCCTGAAAAAGAAAAATGCAAACGCATAAAAAGCTGAGGAAGCCGGACGGCTTCCTCATTGTTTTTCATATCAGTTCCGAAAGAATGGCGGGCAGATCATAAGCGGTAATGATGCCGTCCGGTCTCTGGTTCGGAGTCCCTTTCCCGTTCAGAATAATGACGGGAGGTCTTCTGCCGGCCTGCAGGGCTTCCTCAAAGGCCAGTACCGCTTCATCCAGGCGGGCATCATTACGCATGAAGAGCACACGCTCATACCTGCCCTTTTCCATGATATTGCCGCAGGTGCGCTTCTCATCGCACCCGTCCATCCCCCATGCCGCGATCGTTTCCATGGTTATGATCCCCTGGAAATTCTGATCTTTGTATACCGGAAGCTTGGTTGTTTCCATCTGCCGCATGATATCAAACGCCCTGCGCACATCCGCTTCCTTTCCGACGGTCACCACCGGAGAAGTGGCGTAGTTGATCAGGGAACGGCGTCCGTCCAGCAGTCCGGCAATCTTTTCAATGTGTTCGGTCACCGCATCGGTGGGCTGGGCAATGATTTCCAGTTCCTCATCCCGCTGATGCACAATCGCATTGCGCAGCTCGGCATATTCCCGCAGCGCTTCCTGATTGGCGGAAACCGTGCGGTTGAGGGACGCGCATCTTCCCAGCAGCTTGGAAAATGTGCTGTATTTTGTCGTCTTTGCGATGATATTCAGCGAGCGCTCAATCGACGCAAATGCCGCCAGAAAACGCTCCGCATTATTCTCGTGGACGCTCATCATTTTCCTCCGGCAAACTTCATGATCGCATCATAGTAATGCTGAGCCGCAGCGTCATAAGCTTCCGCACTTGTGCGCAGGGCAGTTTCATCCGGATTGGATACATATAATCCGGTCACAACCACAACCGGCACCCGGCATTTTTCCATCAGCGGCCAGGTGTTCATATCCTTCTTTTCCGTATCATCCGTCCCCGCAAATACGGGTTCATAGGTATCCTGGCGGATCTGACGGTAATACTGATATCCGGTCGTTACCTGTCCGGCATATGCTTCATCGGCTTCAAACGCTTCGGCGATATCCGCCGCAAACCGCAGACTTTCCTTATTCGTGCGCTCACCAGGCACATTGCAGTAAATGGTCATGCCGGACTGCGCAGGATCCGCGGAGGTATCCGCACGCAGGCTCAGGACGGCTGCCGGAGAAAGATCGTTGATCAGGTCCGCACGCTGATTGACATCCATTCCCGTTGCCGCGTCATGGGTGCGCACCAGTTCCACCTTCCGGTTTTCCGCAAACAGCACCTCCAGACGCGAGGCAATCTGTTCGGCATATTCGCTTTCACTGACATATCCGGTAAAACCGGTCGCGTCCCCGCCGAATCCGGGGTCGACAGCGATCACTGTTTTCTCATGGTGCAGAACCGCTGTGAGCACCTTGTATATGCCGAAGCAGAGTCCGGCAAACACCGCAAATACCAGAAGCAGTCTTCCGATATGCAGCGTTCTTTTTTTCTGGGTTTTTCTTTTCCTGCTCATCTGTATTTCCCTTCCAGCTGCTGCAGCCGGGTGTCGGCTGCCATATGATCGAGGATCAGTCTGACCAGCACTTCCATATCCTTTCCTTCCCGGTAATCCGCCGCGGACATGAAATCCGCACGCTTCTCACGGATCAGCCGGTCGGCGATCATGCCGGCCTTTGCGGAAGAAGGATTGTATACGGCAATTGATTTCCCGCCGTATTCCTTTACCAGACGCATGCACGGAACATCGGTCAGTCCGTCGGCGATATAAATCATGCGCTCGAACGGAACCGGGCGCTCCGACATCTCGACATAGGCGTTCAGCCCGTCATCGTCGGATTCATCCAGCACCTGCTTGTTGATGCGGAAAATATACTGAGTCTTGGTCGTATAGTTAATGATCTGCGCCGGCCATCTCGCGCATCCGCTTTCATCATAGAAATACCGGCAGGCATAGATTTTCCGGAATTCATCCGCAATCGGCACCGCCTCGATAATTTCCGTCATCCCGGATGAGATGACATAATGCTCGATTTCCAGCCCGAGGGATCTTCCGTATTCATTGATTCTCTGAAACCAGGTGTCCACGCCCGGATACAGCTCAATCGTTCTGCCGACATCCGCAAAATCGTTTTTCCGCAGCGGTCTGCCCTGTTCTTCATATTTCTTCGCCAGCCAGTAAAGATAGGCGCTGATCCCGTCCATCCGGTTTTCCGTGCTCAGCTGTCCGACTTCCTTCCAGAAAGCGCCGGGTTCTTCATAGCCGAGCGAAGGAATCAGGCTGTACTCCTGCATATCCTTCGTGCACAGGGTTTTATCAAAATCATAAAGTATTGCTGTTTTCTTCATAAACTGTCCTGCCGCAAATCATTATATCTCAGGATTGTATAAAAATCAGACCGCATTACTGCGATCTGACTCTGTTTATACTTCCAGGAGATTCAGCACTGCCTGCACGTAGATTTCCGCCTGCAGAAGCAGCTCATCCACCGGACACCATTCATTGGTGTTGTGGATCCGGTAATCCGTGCCCGGGAATGCGCATCCGAAGGCAATCGTATTGTGAATTCCCTTCGCATATGTGCCGCCGCCGATTGTCATCGGTTCCGTTTCCGTATCACCGGTCACATCGCGGTAGGCTTTCAGCAGCGACTGTACCAGTTCGGAATCCTGGGCGAAGAACAGCGGTTCCACGCCGCCCTTAATCTCAACCTGTCCGTTTTCATCTTCCAGATGACCTTCCATCATCTTGGTCACTTTTTTCACGGTCAGCGTTACCGGGAAACGGATATCGATGGTTCCCTCGATTACGCCGTCCTTCATGCCGATGACTCCGTTGTTCAGCGTCAGGGCACCGTATTCATCCGCGGCATCACATCCCATTCCGGTTCCGTCTGTGTTCATTCCGAAATGGCTCACATAGAAGCTGACAAACGGATCCTGGAAGCCTGCCTGATGCAGTCCGACCAGCAGTGTCGAGATGGCGTTGACGCCAAGCTCGGGCGTCGAAGCATGCGCCGCTTTTCCGACGACGGTGATCTCGTCATAATCCGGTCCGTCGGTTATTTCAAAATCGACGCTGCTGTTATGGAAATAATCCGTCAGGGTCTTTGTGCTGTAGCTGCACTTGTCAATGCGGACCGTGCACTTCGGACATACGACATTTCTGGCGGTTCCGCCTCTGATCATGCGGATGCCTGTTTTCTTTGAGCGGTAGACAGCGGAAATCATTCCCTTCTCGCCATGCACTCCCGGGAATTCCCCGTCCGGCGTGAAGCCGAGATCCACGTGACCTTCCTTCTCCACATAATGCGCGAGGCATTTTGAACCTGTTTCCTCATTTGTTCCCATGATCAGCCGGATGCGCTTTTTGGGCTGAATGCCCATTTCACGGATCACCTTCATGGCGATCATGCTGGCGACAACCGCGCCTTTATCATCCGCGACGCCGCGGCCGTGAATAATGCCTTTTTCATCCACATACGGATCAAACGGATCATGATCCCATCCGTCTGCCTGATCCGCAGGAACAATATCCAGATGGCCGATGATACCGATCAGCTGGGAACCTTCTCCCATTTCACCGTAGCCTGCATAGTTGTCCAGGTTTGCAGTTCTGAATCCGTCCTTGTCCAGCATCTGTAATGCTGCAAGCAGAGCAGTTTTCGGTCCCTGTCCGAACGGTGCGTCCTCTTCCGGTGTTCCTTCCACACTGTTGATTCTGACCAGTGCGGAAAGCTTTTCCACCAGCTCGTCCCGATGGGCGGCAACCAGTGCTTTTACATCTGCCATAATGCCTCCGTAATACCTAATCGTAAAATCTGTATCATTTTATCACTTCTTTCACATCCATGCTACAGCAAGATGCGCAATTCCACCGGGCAGTGATCCGACCCTTCCACATCGCTGTGAATCACGCTGTCTTCCAGTTTTTCCCTGAGCCGGTCGGAAATCAGGAAGTAATCAATGCGCCATCCGGCATTGTTCTTCCTGGCATTGAAGCGGTAGCTCCACCAGGAATACTGCACCTTTTCGGGATACAGATACCGGAAGGTATCGGTAAATCCGGCGGAAAGCAGCTCGCCGAACTTTGCCCGCTCCTCATCGCTGAAGCCGGCGTTCATGTGATTGGAAGCCGGATTCTTCAGGTCGATTTCCTCATGGGCAACATTCAGATCTCCGGTATAGATGACCGGTTTTGTCTCATCCAGCTTTTTCAGATGCGCCTTCAGCATTTCTTCCCATTCCATCCGGTACGGCAGTCTTGCCAGACCTTCCTTGGAATTCGGCACATAGGCGCAGACAAACCAGTAATCCGCAAATTCCAGGGTGATCACCCTTCCCTCTTTTGTCTCATCGCCTGCAATCTCATACTGCACGTTCAAAGGCTCCTGTTTTGTCCATACCAGCGTGCCGCTGTAGCCTTTGCGCTCAGCGCTGTTCATATACAGATGATATCCTTCAAATTTCAGACTGTCGTCCAGCTGTTCCGGCTGCATCTTTGTTTCCTGCACGCAGAAGATATCCGCATCCGCCGCGGCAAAGAAGTCCGCAAATCCTTTTTTCGCGCAGGCTCTCAGTCCGTTGACATTCCATGATACAAGCTTCATCGATCAATCTCCGCGCACGCCTGCTTCAGCCATTCCAGTTCTTCCCCTTCCAGATAGGGAGAAAGAACTTCGCATACATTACGGTGATATGCATTCAGCTGGGCGAGTTCCTCATCGCTCAGCAGCGACGGAACGATCGCCTCACGCTCATACGGGCAGTATGTCAGATCTTCGAAATACAGGAACTGTCCGTAGAAATTGCGTGTTCCCTTTGTGACCAGCAGCTCGTTCTCGATGCGGATGCCGAGTTCTCCCGGCAGATAGATGCCCGGTTCATCGGTTACCACCATGCCCGGCTCCAGAACCGCATTCGGTCTGGACGGGTTCATGCCCCAGCGGATACCGTGCGGGCCTTCGTGCACGCTCAGCACATGTCCGACGCCGTGTCCGGTTCCGCACTGATAGTCAATATCCATCGACCACATCGGTCCTCTGGCCAGGATATCCAGATTGTTTCCGGTTGTGCCGTACAGGAACTTTGCCCGGCTCAGCGCCAGATGTCCCTTCAGCACCATCGTGTAGTATTTCTTTTCCGTTTCATTCAGCGCACCTAATGCAATTGTTCTTGTGATGTCGGTTGTGCCGTCCTTATAGGTTCCGCCGGAGTCCACCAGCAGGAATCCGTCCGGACTGATCTCTGCATAGTCCTGTCCGGTCGCGGAGTAATGCATCATTGCGGCATTGGCCCGGTAGGCGCAGATCGTTGTAAAGGAAGGCTCAATATAGTCCTTTCCTTCCGCACGCAGTGCATACAGGTGATTCTGGGCACTGACTTCATTCAGATTCTGATCCGCATGTTCCTTTACCCATTTCAGGAACTTCACCATTGCGACGCCGTCCTTTACATGGGCATTGCGGATGTTTTTAATCTCGGTATTGTTCTTTACCGCCCGGAACATCACGATGGGAGAGCGGCGGTTTATGACGGAATTGCTCTGATCCAGCGCCTGATACAGCACCGTATTCAGCTTTGCAAGATCTGTCCAGATTGTTTTGTTTCTGAGCTTTGCGAGATCTGACGCCAGCGCTTTGTATCCCTTCACCGTGACGCCGGCCTTTTTCAGATGGGCTTCCGTCTGCGGCGTAAGCTTTGCCCTGTCAACATAGTAATAAGCTTTCTTTGCGGTAAGCATTGCGAATGCATACGGCACCGGCGTGCAGGCGATATCGTCGCCGCGCACATTGAACAGCCAGCACGGATCTTCCAGCTGTGTCAGCACCAGCACGTCCGCTTCGGCGTTTTTCATCGCTTCACGGGTCTGTGCGATCCTCTCTTCCGCTCCGGTTCCGGTATATTTCTTCGCCAGCACAAACAGCTTTCCTTCAGGCATCTTCGGGCGCTGCTTTCCCCAGACCTGTCCGACCAGATCATCGGAGGTGTGAAGCCGTGCATGCTTTGCACTGAGGCGCTTTGAGAGCGTCATTGCCTCGGAGGCGCTGATCACCGAACCGTCAAATCCGAGCACGCCGTTTTCCGGTACGGCATCCACCGCGAAATCACGCACATCCGGTACGCCTGCCTGCGCCATGCGCATCAGTTCAACACAGGAACCGGCCAGTTCCTTTTCCGCCTGGGTAAAATATCTGCCGTCCGTCCATAATCCGGCAAAATCCTTTGTCACAACGACGGCACCGGAATCACCGGAGAATCCGCTGAGCCATGACTTGGACTTGAAATAATCGGCGACATACTCATCGGAAAGATGGTCATCTCCGTTCGGGACATAATATACATCGATTCCCTTTTCTTCCATTAATCCGCGCAGTGCGGCAATCTTTTCATCTGTTTTCATCTTTTTACGACCTCTGCCGCTATTATAAACCGAATACGGATTTCTGTCTTTCCGGGAGTCAATTGCATTCACATATTGTTGCAATGAATTATTGTTGTATTATGCAATTAAATATATTATGATGAGCTCGAAAAAAACCGGAGGACAATACCATGAGTGAAGAAAAGCAGGCGCAGGCCAGAGAGATGCGCCGGAAAATGATGCTGGAAGAACCGATGATCCGGGTCATCCCGAAAGTTGCCGTTCCGATGATCATTTCATCGGTCATTGATTCCCTTTACAATCTTGCGGATACATTCTTCGTTTCCCAGCTCGGTACAAGCGCAACCGCCGCGGTTGCGGTCAACGATTCACTGATGATGTTCCTGAGAGCGATCTCCATGGGCTTCGCACTCGGCGCCGCAAGCTATATCTCCCGTCTGATGGGTGCGGGGAAAGATGAGCGGGCTTCGCGTGTCGGGACAACGACCCTGGGAATCGGCGTCGGCTTCTCCCTTCTCTTCGGTCTGTTCTGCCTGTCTCTGCGCTCGCCGATCGTCGATCTGCTCGGCGTTACGGCAGACGCCAAGAACTATTCGATGGATTATGCTTTCTGGATCCTGCTGGCAGCGCCGTTTACGACTGCGGAACTGATCATGAACCAGCTGCTCAGAAGCGAGGGCAGCACAACCCTCGCCATGATCGGAACGGTTTCCGGATGCGTATTCAATGTCTTCCTCGATCCGCTGTTTATCAATGTCTTCGGGTGGGAGGTTGCCGGTGCAGCCGGTGCCACTGCCCTTTCCAAAGTGCTGAGCGTCATTGTCCTGGCTTATCCGTATGTGTGCAGAAAAGCAATGCTGGAAATCCGCCCGGCTAATTTCCGGCCGGATCCGGAGGATATCAGTGAAGTCGCAAAGATGGGCATTCCGGCATTCCTGCGCATGAGTCTGATGAGTGTCGGCGGCATTATTACAAACAATGTCGCAAAGGGATTCGGAACCGCCATACTTGCCGGCATCTCGGTTGCCAACAAACTGTACCGTTTCGTCGCTTCGATCATCATGGGCTTCTCCCAGGGCTTCGGTCCGGTTGCCGGCTTCTGCTGGGGTGCCCGGAAATACAGACGCGTCAAGGAAGCCTATAACACGACCGTCATGATCGGCATTATCGCCGGTGCAGTTCTCGGCGGCGCAATGTTCCTGTCCGCCCGCACGCTGGTCGGCTTCTTCAACTCCGAGGCAAACGAAACGATGTATGTCATCGGTTCCCTGAAGATCCGGGCACTCTGCCTGGTGCTGATTCCGCATGAAATCGTCATGATTACATCCAACCTGTATCAGTCACTCGGCCGTCCCGTCGGGAATCTGGTTCTGTCCCTTTCCAGACAGCTGCTCTTCCTGATCCCGATGGTGCTGATCCTGCCGGTGGTATTCCCGCATCTCGGACTGCCCGGCGAGTACGGACTTGCGGTTGCCCAGGCCGCCTCGGACGGACTGTCCTTCCTGGTGCTGGCACTGCCGCTTGCCGTCTATATGTTCCGGAAAATCGGCGACCGTCCGGACGGAGCCGAGCCGCCCTTCGGCAAAGAAGCATAATTACAGACGGGGGAGAAACTCCCCCGTCATTGTTTTCAGTATATTCTCCGTTTTTTGTGTTTATCCGATCTGAACCCGGATATCTTCGGGCAAAGGGATCTCCTGTCCCTTCCAGTACAGGATTCCTCCGGGAATGTCTGCTTTGACGGAAAGATGCCCTTCTTCATACCGTATCTCCACCTTCCCGCTGCCGATCGGTACTGTTGCGGTAAAGTGCGTATACCTGCCGGGTTCCGGTGCCACCGCGAAGGTCTTCGCCCCCGGGGAAGTCGGATATACACCGGCACAGAAACGGGTAAGCAGGTAGATCGGGCCGCTGCCCCAGGCATGGCACAGCGAACAACCGTATTTATCTCCGTACATCTCGTAGTGACCGGTTCCGGACCTGCGGGGATCGTACTCTTCCCAGGCACTGGTTGCTCCGTTATCGACCATACCGCCCCAGTAACTGTCAATGTAGTCCTGTACTTCCGCCATACGGCCCGTCCTGGCCAGAGCCATCAGTTCATAAAGTTTGAAGTACGGGGTCGTGATCGCAGCAACCGCATCGTTATGCAGCACATATTCAGCGATCTCTTCCTGCATCTCATGATCAGCGAGATCGTACAGGATCGCAAAGATATTCGCATGCCGGCTGACATGGTTCTTTCCCGATGCATAGGTATCGATGAAGGCATGTTTCTCAGGATCCCAGAAGTCTTTCAGGATGCTTGCGCGCAGTTCCTGCGCCTTTCCCGCGTAGTCTTCCGTTTCTTCCTTTTCTGCAAACGGCACCACGGTGCCGGACCCTGCCGCATAGTGGTGCATGCCCACACTTCCGAAATCGGGATCCGGTGTCTGCAGGATCGGTGACAGTACTTCCATGGTCTTATATACCTGATACAGCAGGATCTGTTCTGCACATACCGGTCCCTGCTTATCCATCTCTGCCCAGTCAATGAAGATCCAGTCTCCCGGTCTTGCGATCACATAACCGGTTTGTTCATCCAGCCGGGATGTGATGAAGTGATACAGAGCCAGCAGTTCCTCTCTGACCGATATGACAAAAGCTTCATCCCCGCTGGCCTCAAAGTACTCCTTCACGGCCGGAAACATATACATCGAGTAGTCGCTGATCGTATTGATATGCTGGAAGTACGGTGCCCTGCCCAGCAAAGCCCTGATCGTGCGTCTGGTGATATCCCGGTCATTGATGAGATATCTGCCCACCATATAGGACTGATAAGCATCACCGGACCACACCCAGCGGTCTCTCTTTATCCCGTCGAGGTAGAATTCCCTGGCATTGAGATGGAATGCACGGGCACAGATCTCCCAGATCCTGCCGAGCTTTTCATCGTCACAGACAAATGACGCAATATCCTCCGCAGGAAGGAATTCTTCTTCAGCCGTAAGCCCCGGTACTCCTCTTTCTGCTTTGATATATACAAACCGGAACGCTCTGGCTTTGCAGGTATATGTTCCTTCGGCAGCCGGTATATGTTCGCGCAGGTAGGCATACTCTTCATCGAGAGCTTCTTCCCGGGATTCTCCGTAAAAGATATCCACCTGTCCCATCTCTTTTGTACGGGAGATATGCAGAGGTCCGAAGGTCTCCAGGCCGAAGTCGTACAGGATATGACCGCTGATTTCTTCCTGTGATACCGGACGGATCTCTTTGTAAGAGAACGGGAAGACTGCCGGATCATCGTCTTTGCAGGCAAAGGCAGGTGAGCAGTCCGCATACTTCCGGGCAGCCCCGTTAAAGTGTGCCACCCAGGTCTCATCGGTAGCGATCTCCGGGGTATCGATAAATACAGACGGGAATGTCTCAAGGCAGACAACTTCAGCACTCAGTACATATGTACCGGCAGGCAGCCGCAGAGGCTTTCCCACTGCTCCTATCTTCTGATTCCCCGCCCGTACATACCCCTTTCCATGGGCATACACGATGATCTCTGACGCCTCCTGCAGAGTGATCTGTCTGGAGAAGCAGCAGGAAGACTGCGGCCTTTCAATATGCCACATGACAGGATAGGCATAATCGTATTCCTCTCTTCTGCTGTGCAGGACAAGATTATGATATAGTTCAAAATCGCCGGGATACCAGATCCACTTCGCACACATAAAACTGCACCTCCATGTTTCTATACATATCCAGTATAACGAAAAAGAACCCCGGTTCAGCTCTTAGCCGGCTATCTTACTCAGCTGACTTCTTGCGGGATTCTTTTTCTTATTGAACGATGCTCTTTCATCGTTTATGACTTAGCAAACAGTGGAATTGATACTTTTTTCTTATCTTCAATCAGTTTGTAATTTTCTTGCATTCTGATGATTCACTATTGTAGCAGGATCTTCATTATTTCCCGCTTTTGCCTTCTGCATCATTATTGCTTTGTTACGGTGTGATTGAATAGCTATCTGTTTGTTTCAATCTTTTTTCGGACGGCTTGCGCCGTTTCATTCAGGATTCGGTTTTGTTAAGAAACACTCCTGTCCATTGGTGTATCCTCATGCAGACTTTCACTTTCTTTTTCGTGATGCTTTGCGTTCCTTTTTTCACGATTGTTCTCTGCATATGCTTTACGGGAACAATCAAACTTCATGGAACTGTCTCTCTGCATCCTTCTGCACGGTATGCAGGAGACTCTTAATTGTAATTCAGCAGAACCCTCTTCATAGATATCAGCTCCTTTCAGGTGATTCTGATCTCTTTTCTTTTGCACCCTTAATATAGCAGATAATAAACTTGCAAACAGTCTTTTATTGACGTTTTTTTTCAGCTATAATATTTTTTGTTGGGTGCCTGCAGATGAGCAGGCGTTTTTTTGGAGGCAGGCATGATTCAGGATATCGCACCGCATATTTACCATAATGAATACACACCGCATGAAGCCGACGGAAACGATATCGTTCTGATCTTTGATGACCAGGGAATCCGCCTTCGTGAAGATGAATCCTTTTACCATGTATTTCAGATCAGTGATCCGGATCTGACCTATCTGTTCCGGATTGATGATATATCTTTCTATCTTTCATGGAATATCCCGGAAGACTCCGTCAGTGTTCCGATACGGCGCATGCGCACCTATGAGCCCTCCTGGCTTTCCTATGCGGCGCTGACCGGATGGCAGCTGCACCGCTGGTATGAAGAGCACCGGTACTGCGGCAGATGCGGCAGTGAAATGAAGCCGGATGAAAAAGAGCGGGCGATGAAATGCACGCAGTGCGCAAAGATGATCTATCCGACGATCATGCCGGCGGTCATTGTCGGCGTGCTGAATGAAAAGGATCAGCTGCTCGTTACGAAATACGCCGGCAGGAATCAGGTCAATTATTCCCTGGTGGCCGGGTTTGCGGAAATCGGGGAAACGATTGAAGATACGGTCATCCGCGAAGTGAAGGAAGAAACAGGCCTGGATGTGCACAATCCGGAATTCTACAAATCACAGCCCTGGTCCTTTTCCGACACCCTGCTGTTCGGCTTCTGGGTATACGCAGACTCCTCTCAGCCGGTATCGCTGGATGATCATGAGCTCGGAGAAGCCAGATGGATCAGCCGCGGCGACATTCCGCAGCCGGATGATTCCGTTTCCCTGACCGCGCATATGATACGCACCTATCTGAAGGGAAAGAAACATGGATCTTAACCAGATTGTCTACCAAATCTACCCGCTCGGCATGCTGGATGCGCCTTACCGCAATGACGGCGTCACGGAGCACCGGATTCTGAAAATCATCAGCTGGATTCCGCACATGAAAAAACTCGGCATCACCGCGGTTTATTTCTGTCCGGTATTTCAGAGCGAAACGCATGGATACGATACCTCCGACTACGCGATGATCGACTGCCGTCTGGGAACAAATGAAGATTTTGCACAGGTGTGCGATACGCTCCATGACAACGGCATACAGATCATTCTGGACGGCGTCTTCAATCATACCGGCAGAAGCTTTTATGCGTTCCGGGATGTCCTGAAAAACAGGGAATCTTCCCGGTACCGGGACTGGTTTTATATTGATTTCAATAATCACAGCGCAAAAGACGGTTTTTCCTATGACTGCTGGGAAGGACACCGTTCCCTGGTCCGGCTGAATCTGGATCATCCGGATGTACGCAGATACCTGTTTTCCCGCATCGACCAGTGGGTTGCCGAATTTGATATTGACGGCATCCGTCTGGATACGGCACATATTCTGAGCAGGGATTTTATCCACGCTCTCAGTGATCATCTGAAATCCAGGGATCCCGGTTTTTATCTGCTCGGTGAAAGCACCGCAGGCGATTACCGCGATCTGGTTTCGGAGGGAATGCTGGACAGCGTTACAAACTATGAACACCTGAATCCGATGATCGATGCATTCAATGAGCATCATCTGACCTGGATCACGGATTCGCTGAACCGTCAGTTCGGCTGGGGATCCGTATATGCCGGGATGCGGCTGCTGTCCTTTGGAGACAACCATGACAGCAACCGTCTTGCTTCCAGGATCAAAGACCCGGACCATCTGAAGCTGGTATATGATCTGCTTTTCGCAATGCCGGGACTGCCCTGCATTTATTACGGAAGCGAATGGGGATGCACGGGAAAACGGACGGCATTCTCCGACCGCCCGCTGCGTCCCGCCTTTGCAAAGCCGAAGTGGAACAGCCTCTGCGGTCATATCGCCGCATTGAGCGAAGCACGGAAGTATTACCGGGTGATAAACGACGGTGATTTTGTGCTTCTGCACGCCTCGGATGATGTGCTCGCCTTCCGAAGAAGAAATGCGCAGGGTCAGCTGACATTCATGATGAATATTTCCGGCAGGAAAGCGCATGTTTCCTTCGATGCCGGCGTAACGCACGGCATTGACCTCATCAGAAAAAGTGCATACCGGTTTGACGGTGAATGCACTTTGGATCCGAAATCTTCAATGATGATTTATTCTTCCTGGGAATGATTACTGCGCGAACATCGCGGCAGCCGATGCACCGGCGCTTTCCGCCACCCAGGCAGCCCCTTCATACTGTATACCGAATACCGCACCGGCCTGATATGCGCCGTCTGCGGTATTTTCGACTGCGCGCAGCTGGGCAAGGACGCCGGCATAGCTTCCTTCGAGTTCCATCCGCATGTAATTCAGCTGCCCTTCCAGGGAATCCGGTTCAAAACCGTTGGCATAGCACCAGTCGTACAGGCGGCTCAGTCTGCCTTCGCCCCACTGGCACAGACCGTGATACAGACCGGCGTTGTCCGCTTCCGGACGGAATCCGGATTCGCGGGAAATGTTTGCCATAATGCCGCAGGCCGCCGCCCGGTTCAGCCCCATCTCTCCGGTCAGGAACAGATACGTTCTTCCGTAATTGGTATCAGCACTGACGCCGGATGCCTCGGCAATCTCCTCATCGCTTCCGACAAAGACGGTCACATTCGCATACGCCGTATCACCGGAAGCCGACATCGCGGATACCTGCATCGCCCGGATTGCCGGAGATGAGGTATCGATCTGCGTGCTGAATGTATAAGTGCCTTCTTTCAGCTCATCGCTGTATTTCAGCGCACTGCCGTCCGCATCCGTAACCGCAAGAAGCACATCCTCCGCGGAAAATGCGCTGCCGGTTTCCAGACGGATTTTTGAATCCTTCAGGGCAATCTTCGGAACGCCGGATTCATCCGTGCTTCCTTCCGCAAGGCTCACGCGCTCCACAGTCACCGGCCATGATACGGATGAAGCCAGGCCGTTGATGTCCTTTGCCTGCACCGTGACAATGCCGGCACCCGGACGGGATGTATTCACTTCCGAAGTCACCTTATACGTGCCGTAATCCAGTGCGTCCGCTTTGATCAGTTCCCCGTCTGCCGGGTCCGATACCGAAACGATGTTTTCAAAAGGATCGTATTCCGTACCCACCGTTATGGTTTCATACTCATTTTTCAGCAGGATCTGAGGTGCCTGCGTATCCGCAACCGTATATTTCAGCGGGAACGATTCCGTGACAAGCGAACCGTCGACGGCATATGCCGAAAGCGTATATTCCGCAAACTGCATGCCCGGAACAAACGGATCAATCCCGCTGACCACTTCCGCCTTTCCGTATTCCGGATTCAGCGCTGATGCAATATCCGGTTCGACGCCGTATTCGCTCACAAAGCCGTCATGAAACGCCGCCGCAGACTGTGCCAGCTTTGCCTTTACGCCTTCCCTTCCGGGCGGCAGCGTCTGTGCAATGCGCATGCCTGCAGCCGCGCACGCCAGCAGGCAGATGCACCACGGCATCCATTTTTTCGTCTGATTGTTTCCTGCCGGTTCACTCATAGTTCAATCTCCTTAAAATCTGTTCCATATCTCTGCTCAGTGCGGCTTCCGCATGAAACTCCTTCCGCGTAAACGGCGATATGCCGCGCACATCCGAACAGTGCAGCGCCGGACGGCCGATCAGCGTACAGTCCCCGCCGTACAGCTCATCCCCCAGCAGCGGATGACCCGATGTGCTCATATGCGCACGGATCTGATGCGTTCTGCCGGTCACGATTTCCACCTTCAGAAGGGATATGACTTTTTCTTCATACTGAAATGTGCGGATCTGACGCCAGTGCGTCATGCACGGCTTCCCGTTTTCATCTGTCTGACACCGGCGGATGCCTTCCTCTTTTTTCAGAGGCAGGATGATCTCCCCTTCCTCTTCCGCAAAGCTTCCCGATATCAGCGCCGTATATTCTTTCTTCAGGATACCTTCATGACGCATAGACCAGAGACGGGCGGACGCCGGCTGGTTTTTGGCAAACAGCACCGCACCGCTGACATCCTTATCCAGTCTTCCGACCGTACGCACCGCAAAGTTTCTGCCCTGCGAGAGATAATATGCCCGGAGCGCGTCCCCCAGGGAATCATCCAGATGTCCGTGCGAAGCGTGCACCGGCATGCCTGCCGGCTTGTTCACCACCGCAAGATCTTCATCCTCATACAGTATTTCGGGAATCACGGCAGGTGACGCACCTTGCTGTACAGGCGTTTCCCGGAAGCGCACAAGCAGCGTTTCGCCGATGGGGACATGTTCATTGACATGGATTTTCCTTCCGTTAAGAAGAATCTCCCCCTGAAATTTCAGCCGGGAAATCTCCTTCCGGGAAAAGCCCAGAACCTTCGCAAGGATTCTGCCTGCCGTCCCTTCCGCACATGATTCATAGATTTCCTCTGTCACTGTAACAGAAAACTGCCTGTCCATTGTGCCTGCCTTTCAAAAGGGGAACGCCCGTTCCCCGTGATTGTCTTACTGAATCTGTGTCCGCAGATAGCTGTAGATAAATCCGTCCAGATCGCCGTCCATGACTGCCTGGATGTTTCCGACTTCAAATCCGGTGCGCAGGTCCTTGACCATGGTATACGGACAGAAGACATAAGAGCGGATCTGGGAGCCCCATTCATTGGCCTTGACCTCACCTTTGATATCCGCCATTTTCTTTGCCTGTTCCTCGATCTTCAGCTGGAGCAGCTTTGATTTCAGCATGTTCATGCACTGTTCACGGTTCTGAAGCTGGGATCTCTGCGTCTGGCAGAAGACCGTGATTCCGGTCGGCTTATGCGTCATGCGGACAGCCGAGTCGGTCTTGTTGATATGCTGGCCGCCGGCGCCGGAGGAACGCATGGTGATGACTTCGAGATCCTTGTCGTCGATTTCGATTTCGATATCGTCCTCAAACTGCGGCATCACTTCGACGGATGCAAAGGAAGTATGTCTTCTCGCATTGGAGTCAAACGGCGAAATGCGGACCAGACGGTGAACGCCGTTCTCCGCTTTCAGATAGCCGTACGCCATGTTGCCTTCAATCAGCAGGGAACAGGATTTGACGCCTGCTTCTTCCCCTTCCAGATAGTTCAGCACTGTGACTTTGTATCCCTTGCGCTCAGCCCATCTGCCGTACATTCTGTACAGCATGCCGGCCCAGTCCATAGCCTCGGTGCCGCCGGCTCCCGGATGGATTTCCAGAATTGCCGCATGGGAATCGTACGGTCCGGAAAGCAGCACATCGATCTCGTAGCTTTCGAAGTCCTTCATGACCGAAGCATATTCCTCTTCAATCAGATCCTTCAGATCGGGATCGAAGGATTCCTTCAGCTCATCGGTGCTTTCATCCAGCTCCTGCAGACCTTCCTCGAGCTTTCTGTATTTTTCCATCAGTGACTTCAGGCCGTTGGTCTCACGGATCACTGCCTGCGCCTTCTTCTGGTCATTCCAGAATCCGTCCGCATTCATCTTTTCTTCATTCTGCCGGATGATCTCTTCCTTCTGGGGGAAATCCAGGGAGGATCCAAGCTGCTTCAGTTTTGCCTGAGAGCGGGCAATGCCCTGTTTCATTTCAAATAATTCCATACGTTTTTCTCCTCCCGATGTTATTTATGCCTGCGCCTGTTCCGGAGATGATACAACCTTCAGCTTCATGCAATAGGCAACAATCTCCTGGGCAATGTCATGCATCATGTTTTCAAACAGCTGGTAGCCTTCCGATACATACGCCTGCAGCGGATTGTTCTGGGCGTAGGATCTCAGACCGATGCCGTCCCTGAGCTTGGACATGGTATCGATATGGTTGACCCATGCGCGGTCGATTACCCTGAGGGACATCTGGTGTTCAAAGGAACGGATCTTGTCCTTTACCGGCTCGATCTTTGTCTCATAGCTGTTCCAGGCGCGCTCATTGAGCAGTGCGGACACTTCTTCCGAAGTCTTTCCGGAAAGCTCCTGCGCTGTCGCGATGCCGGTGAAGCCGAGGTGTTCCATGGAATTGATCAGATCTTCCGCAATCACTTCGCCGCTGCGGGATTCGGGATCCACGTTGGAGGCAACGGTGTCGCTGATGACTCTGCTGAACATTTCCTGAATGACCTTGTGCACATCGCTGTTGTCGAGAATGTAGTTTCTCTGGTCATACATGACTTCACGCTGCTGGCGGAGCACATCGTCATACTGCAGCAGTGATTTACGGGCATCGAAGTTGACGCCTTCCACACGGCGCTGGGCGCTGCTGATGGATTTGGTGATCGTCTTCGATTCAATCGCCTCATCGCCGAGTGACTGGAACAGTCCTTCCAGACGCTCGCTTCCGAACCGGACCATCAGATCGTCCTGTACGGATACATAGAAGCGGGATTCACCCGGGTCGCCCTGTCGGCCGGAACGTCCGCGCAGCTGGTTGTCGATACGCCTTGACTCATGGCGTTCGGATCCGAGCACGCACAGACCGCCGAGCTCTCTGACGCCTTCGCCGAGCTTGATGTCGGTTCCGCGGCCGGCCATGTTGGTGGCGATGGTAACCGCACCCTTCTGACCTGCCTTGGCGATGATCTCTGCTTCTCTTGCATGGTTCTTCGCATTCAGTACTTCATGGGGAATGTGTTCTTTTTTCAGCAGTCCGGAAATCAGTTCCGATGTTTCGACGGCGATTGTGCCGACCAGCACCGGCTGACCCTTTTCATGGCGCTGCTTGACTTCATTGACCAGCGCGTCGAACTTTGCTTTCTTTGTGCCGTATACCGCATCCGGATAGTCGATTCTTGCGACCGGCCGGTTGGTCGGAATCTCATATACCAGCATGTTGTAAATCTCGTGGAATTCTTCTTCCTCGGTCTTTGCCGTACCGGTCATGCCGGCGAGCTTGTTGTACAGACGGAAGAAGTTCTGATATGTGATCGTTGCCAGGACGGTTGTCTCCTGACGGATGGAAATGCCTTCCTTCGCGCACACTGCCTGGTGCAGACCGTCGGACCATTCACGTCCCTTCATCAGACGTCCGGTGTTCGGATCGACAATATCGATTTCATCGTTCTCGGTATCGACGACATACTCGACGTCCTTCATCATGATGTAGTTTGCCTTCAGCGCCTGCGTGATTCTGTGCAGCAGCTGGGTGTTTTCCAGATCATACAGATTGGCAACGCGGAATGCTTTTTCCGCCTTGGCGACGCCGCTCTCGGTCATCTGGACATTTCTGCCCTTGACATCGATCTCGTAGTCTTCATTTTTCTTCAGACGCTTTGCGAAGCGGTCTGCCTGCAGATACAGGTTCGCCGTCTGCTTCATTCCGCCGGAAATAATCAGCGGGGTTCTGGATTCATCGATCAGGATCGAGTCAACTTCGTCGACCAGCGCAAAGTTCAGCCCGCGCTGCACGCGGTCTTCCGCACGGGTGACCATGTTGTCTCTCAGATAATCGAATCCGAGTTCCGAGTTTGTCGTATATGTAATATCGCAGTTATAGGCTGCCCGCTTCTGGGCAGGAGAAAGCTGTCTCAGATTCAATCCGACCGTGAGGCCGAGCCATCTGTGAATCTGTCCCATCCACTGGGAGTCACGTTCCGACAGATATTCATTGACGGTAACGACATGAACGCCGGTCCCGGTCAATGCATTCAGATAAACCGCCATAACCGAAGTCAGGGTCTTGCCTTCACCGGTCTTCATTTCGGCGATATCGCCGCCCTGCATTACCGCAGCGCCGACCAGCTGGACATGATACGGATACTCGCCGATGACTCTGCGGCAGGCTTCACGGGCCGTCGCAAATGCTTCGGGAAGAATATCATCTGTCGTCTCACCGTTTGCGAGGCGTTCTTTCAGTTTCGGGGTCATGGCCTTGAGTTCATCATCACTCATTGCCGCAAATTTATCCGCCAGGTCCTCTGCCGGTTTCACTTTCTTTTCCATTTCTTTCAGCCGCCGTGCATCAACATTCAGCAGCCGGTCAAAAACATTTGCCATAGCACCTCCAGATAAGCGCATGAAAACGCGTGTTTATTATACATTTTCATGTTTATCTGTTCAAGGAAGGGATTCTGCGGGCGTGCAGCGCACAGAAAAAGAACCCTGTTCACACAGGATTCCCGTATCTGCTTATGCGATATAGCGCGCCATGTAGCGGTTGCGGAATGTTTCATCCTCCGTGATTTCCCGGATGACATGCAGCTCTGCCGGCATCCGCACCTCAGCGTCCTCGCTGCTCACTTCGATACTGACGATTGCCTGATTGTCCCAGAACGGGAAAAGATCGACAACAAAGTACTGCCGGTCAAAGGAAAGGAAATACCGTTCCTTGTGCAGGGGGCGCATATCCGGATCCGCCTGTTCCAGCAGATCGTGGTAATCGTCCAGCGTCAGCCGCTTTTCCGTTTCCAGTGACTTCAGGGCATTGATTCTCTTTTTCTGCGTGTAGATATAGGTATGGTGTCCGTTCTCATCGCGCTTCTTGAGGTGGTATTCGCTGCCCTCCGGCGCTCTGAGATACGTCTCGGTAATGTCCAGCTTTCTGGCGTACGGATTGCTTTTCAGCCATGCGATATCCGGATATTCCACCAGATACTTTCTGCGCAGGGCAATCGGTTCCGGCTCTCCGAGGAATGTGATGATCGCATTGATCAGACGCTTCATCTTGTCTTCGAAATCCGTGGAATTGTCAATGATCCGGAAATGGGGATGCCCGGTCCATGCGGCAATCAGCCGGTTGTCCATCTCGACCGCCTGCTCAACTGTCTCGTATCTTGCGGCATTGTTTTCTGTTGTGTAATATTCCGCGGCACCGTTTGCGGCGGTCACCAGGTGGAATACCGCATCATAGCCGTCGCGCAGATCCACGATATTGCCGTTGACGGAGGCGGCAGCCGCCTCGAATTCCTCATCGGTCATATATGCCTTGTTATCCATAAAGCCGCGGTCGCAGACAATCAGGATCTTGTCCTGCTTCATGGTCCGCGCAGC
The DNA here is from genome assembly GCA_015058875.1 of Erysipelotrichaceae bacterium. Lineage (GTDB taxonomy): Bacteria > Bacillota_I > Bacilli_A > Erysipelotrichales > Erysipelotrichaceae > Bulleidia. The sequence goes on from SVBN01000001.1 coordinate 37,151, forward strand.
CTGCTCGAACAGTTCTTCCTTGGTCAGCTGGAGCCTGACCTGGCATTTCTGGTAATCCAGATTGGTACCGCAGGTCCACGGCGCAACGCCGCCCGAAATCAGTTCCGTCGCCGTCTCCGGCACAAACAGAACGCACCAGCCCATTCTTGTAAAATGATTGCTGATCCAGCTCATGGCTGTTGTCTTTCCGGCACACGGGCCGCCGGTAATCACGATCTTCTTTATCTCCATACCGCACCTCTTTTTTTACAGGATTATTCTTTCACATTTTTATCCCGGAAGGAATACTCACTTTTCACAGAAAACAGCCCCGTCCTGATCTGCGGAGCTGCTTTTTCCCGTTCATGAACGTGCTTTACTGGAGGATAAACTCATTATCTGTCCGCGACATGCAGAGATCCGTTTTCAGAAGCAGCGTATGATCGTCCTTCATAACAAATGTGATCAATGTGACATCCCCGCCGGCATATCCCTGCATGGAAGAAGCATCCTGGACGTGACAGATATAACCCGTCGATGTCTTTTCATACCAGCCTTTGAACTGTCCCATGCCCGAATAGCAGTTTTCCGTGAGAACAAATGTGCCGTCCGCGTCGAATATGACATTCGGCTCCAGTCCCGCCGGCACGCCGGCGCTGCCTTCCGGGGTGAATTTCCAGACTGTCGTTGTCAGCACTTCTTTCGGTGAGGGATCCGTGTAGCCTGCAGGGATTGTTCCGCTGAGCGTAAACACATCGCCGTACCTGGATTCGCTCAGATCCTTCCGCAGAATCAGTGTTTCTTCATCATAGATATCCATCTCGAAGTTATACACGGGATTTCCTTTATTATCATACAGAGGGGCATCAAAATTGCTGAAAAGAAGCGTATTCCCTTCCTGTCCATACAGGCCTTTGATCTGTACCGCCCCCATTCCTGCAACTTCGGTAAATGAGAATGTTCCGTCATCATACAGTTCCAGGAATGATTTTCCGAACGGATTGGCCTGACTGGCATTGTGATAGGCGTATTCCTGTGCTTCCGGTTCTGAGGAAGCCGGAGCAGCGGTTTCCTTTCCTGCCGGAGGAGTTTCAGCGGGCGGAGCAGACGGTGTGCTCTGCGGCAGATCGCCGGCTGTGAACACATCGTCCGAAGCAGAACCGGAAAGCCCTGTTTTCAGAACCAGCGTTCCATCTTCCTGCGCCTCAAAGATGATCTTCTTTTCCGGTGCATCCAATGTCACTACATTCTCACTGACGGACCAGGCGCCGGTATATTCCGTGACAGCCGAAGCGGTGTGATCCTCCAGAACATAAGTCCCGTCTTTACCAAACCAGACCTTTGAAGGTCCGTAAGAAAGACCTGCCTGATTCAGATTGCGGAAGGTTTCCCCGGCGGGATTGAACGACTCTTCTTCGGGCTGTGAGCAGGCGGAGCAGCCGCTCAGCAGAAGCGGAAGAACGATAAAAACAATGTTTCTGAACTTCATATTCTTTTCCTCGCATTCGTTTCGGGTTGGAATGAAACTGAGGCCGGTAATGATCGCTGTTCTGAAATATCGCTGTGACTGATTAATTTCAGTATAGCAGATGAACAGGAGCCGATGCATATAACAAAAAGCCCTGCGGATTGTTCTGCAGAGCCTTGATCATAGTTTTCCGAAATACAGAGCTTATACGGATAGCTTATGGAAAACGACATTCATGACGACATCACCATCGGCATAGAAAGAGATGCCTTCGGCGCTGAGTTCGGTCGGGATCGTCATGGACAGCACCTTTTCACCGTCGTTGACAAATACCTCCACGCTGAAGCGGTCGATGATCAGACGGAGTTTCAGACTGCCGCGCTGATGATTGACCAGGGCGCGGCGCTGGTTGATGACCGCACGTCTGGAACCGGAGAATTTACGGTCGATCTTGAGCGTGGACTCAAACGGACGGAAGCTGACGCCGGTTCTGTAATTCTCATTCTGGGCAAAACGCACCGCAAAGCGCTGGTACATCTTTTCCGGATCCGCCGCCTTCAGTTCGATTTCCATATCCGCCATTCTTCCGCATACCTGATCCAGACGCAGGTCATTGTTTGTCAGACGGATATCCTTATATTCCACGGTTTCCGTTCTCAGATTATCCAGTTCCCGGATGGGCGTCTGATACAGGATGCCGCTGCGGAAGGAGAGTTCTCTCGGCAGGGACATACTGCCGAACCACGGGGTTGATTTTGTATGCAGGTTGCATGTATCCCAGTTCTGCATCCAGCCGATCATGATGCGTCTGCCGTCCGGTGACAGCACGGTCTGAGGCGCATAGAAATCAATGCCGTAATCGATGGCGTAATTGCATTTCTCCGTAAACTTTTCCGTTTCGGGATCATAATCTCCGGCCATCCAGAATGTGCCGTTGCCGTTATGGTATTCAAATCCCTTCGGCAGCATATCCTGTGCGCTTCCGATCAGAATATGGGTTCCGTCCAGTTCAAAGAAATCGGGGCATTCCCACATCAGGCCGATCCTGTTTTCATTCTCCGCAAGCGGATGCATCAGCTGCCAGTGAACCAGATCATCGCTGCGGTAAAGCAGATACATGCCGCCGTGACCCGGATAATTATCCGCAATCAGTGCCCGGTAGCTTCCGTCTTCTTTCCGGAAGATTTTGGGGTCACGGAAATCATTCGGACTGCCCCCTTCCGGCAGGTCCTTTCCGGTGATGACCGGATTTCCCTGATACTTGCGGTAATCCGTTCCGTCACCGAACGCGATGCACTGCGACTGGATATCATGTGTACGTCCCAGGCTGTCGGTGCTTCTGATCACGCCGGTATACATCAGAAGCTGTCTGCCGTCGTCCAGTGTCAGAGCGCTTCCCGAGAAGCAGCCGTCACGGTCATAGAACTGATCCGGCGCCATTGCGGCGGGCAGATACTTCCAGTGCAGAAGATCCTGACTGACCGCATGTCCCCAATGCATCGGTCCCCAGTGGCTGTCATAGGGATGATACTGATAGAACATATGATACTGTCCGTCATGATATGAAAAACCATTGGGATCATTCATCCATCCGACTCTTGCGCACAGATGAAATCCGGGACGGTCTGAAGGAGCGATTTGCTTTTCATGTTCCTCTTCATACCTGCGTGCATCTCTTAATACCTGACTCATAATATTACCAGCCTTTCTTTCCCTGTTTTTTCTTTTGTGATACTGATATCCGCTGAAGCATATCATACATGCATGAGGGCGGCAACAGAATAATTCCTCACTTTTACAATGCGCATCTCATCGGGTGCGTGCGCCTCTGAACTTCAGTTCCTGCTTGCATTCATACATTTTCCGATCCGCCCGCTCAAACACCGCCTTTACGCCCGCATCCTTCGGAGACTCATAATCGGAATATCCTGCGGCAACGACGACTTCCCCGCTCTGAATATGTTCTTCGGAGATGCTGCGGAGTCCGGAAATGAGCGCCTCACGCTTTTCATAGTCTTCTCCCGACAGGAATACGACAAATTCGTCGCCGCCCATCCGGTAGACCGGACTGTGCTTGAATATCCGGCATATCATCATCGCAGCCTTTTTTATATATTCATCCCCCGCTTTATGACCATATGTATCGTTAATATATTTCAGTCCGTTCACATCGCATACCGCAACCGCAAAGCTGCCGGCTTCCCCGCAGGCAATGAGTTTATCGATTTCCCTTTCCTTTTCACTGTAGGCATGCTTGCTTTTCACACCGGTCAGCGGATCGGTATTGGCAATATTCTTCATCTGTCCCAGCTGGATCTCGCTTTCCTGCGCACGCCGGCGCATGATCGCATAGTTATTCAGAAGCACCGAAAGCGAGAGTGCGAACATGCCGATGACCATTATAAGACTGCGGGCATTGGTGCGCCGGATCATATCCATCTGTGCTTCAATCATTCCGGCTTCCCCTTCGTATACGCCGCTTGCGGCATAGAATTCCCGCAGGCTGCTCATCGCTGACGCGGTCGCATCCATGGTATTGCGGCTCATCCATACCTGGGAGATAAACAGAATCAGGAAAAGCAGTCCGATCCATACGACGATGGAATTACCGAATTTCCGTTCAGTGTCCTTTCTCAGAATACGGCGGAATACGATAAAGCCGAGCAGTGCCCATACCGCAAACAGGAAATAGGACTCGGTTTCCATGGATCCGCTGCCGAACAGGTTCGGAATAAGCAGATATCCCCCTATCAGAATCATAAAGCCCAGGCCGAGAATACCCGTAGCCTTTTCCGTATGGTCGTTCTGTCTGGAAGCGACCGTGATTGTGCAGGCGGAGACATATCCGTAAATAATGACGGCACCGATCGTCGTGACATCCACGATCCAGCCGATCGCCGTTCTGCCGAGCAGCGGAATCAGAACCGATGTCAGGCCCACAAGCATCAGAGCCCGGTAAGGAGTTCCGTCTTTCAGATCCGCATATTTTTCCGGCAGAATGCCGTCTTTGGCCATAGCGTAAAACAGCCTGCTCAGTGCCAGTGTATTTCCGATAAGACTCGTCATGATCATGCACAGCAATGCGCTCATCATGACAGCAGTTCCGGTATTTCCGAGAAAATGATTCGCGGCAAAAAAGGCCGGTATTGCCCGGACGCCTTCCAGAGTGCCGTAATCGGAAAGATATGCTAACCAGTCCGCATACCCGGAAGGAGAGGCGGAAACCGAAAGCAGGATCACCATAAGGTACAGCAGTGCGGAAGATACCACTGCCGCACACAGGATTCCGAATGTCTTCCGCAGCGGGAAAGAGAATTCCTCCGCCGCATGGGAAATGTTCTCAAAGCCGACAAATGCCCAGGGTGATATTGCGGCGATCTGCAGCACCTGAAGCAGCGGGGCCTTCCCCGGAATAAAGGAAGGACGGGCAGCGATGCCGTGGGATGCGGAAGAGATAAAGCAGACGCTGACGGCAAGCACCATGACGGCAGCCATAACCGTCATCAGTTTTCCGGTCAGTTTTTTCAGATGCATGCACAGAAGCGTGCTGATCACAACCGCGGCAGCGGAAATCAGGAATTCCCCGAAATACACATCATAGCCGGAGAAGGTGTACATATTTCCGAAGCGGAAAATATCTCCAGCCAGATATCCGGCAAATACCGGAAGCGAGGCGGCATTGGCCCAGAGCATCGCAAGATATGTCAGAATCAGAAACCAGGAATTCAGGAAGCCGTGGTCGTACCCGAATACTTCCCGGCTATACGCATAGGAACCTCCGGCATCCGGAAATATGACCATCAGAAAATGGTAATTCCGGCTGATTACAAGCATGATGAAAGCACCGGCAATGATTCCGAGCATACTGCCGGAAGGACCCGCTTTCAGCAGATAGCTGTTCGCGGTAACAACCAATGATCCCCAGCCGATACTGGTGCCCAGAGCGACAGCCCAGGCGCCTGCAGGAGAGAGATACGGCTGAAGCCGGTTCTGACTCTGCGTGCTCATGAATATCCGTTCCTTTCAGGATCCGCATCACTTTCCGCATTATTTCCATGCAGAAGATCTTCCAGAGATCCGGCTGCCTGATCCGCAAGTTCCGCTTCCGCCTGCGGCATATCGTCTGCCTTTTCCGCCCTGCTCACACCGAGAATCAGGCGTTCCCCCTTTTCTCCCGCCGTGATGACGCTCAGCCGGTAAACGGTACTGTCATTCTTCCGGCGGAAGTTCAGCCGCCAGAAGCCGCTGTCTGTCTGCAGCTTCATGGTATCGGAATCCATATGCACCGCCAGCATTTCCTTGTCCGCTTCGCATACCTCTTCCATGATCAGACGCCGTGCATCCTTAAAGAAACTGTCTCCCCGGCCTGCCATCTGAAGATCATTGAAATCCCCCTCCGGGGCAAACCTCACATATCTGCCGGTTTCCGTATCGACATACCAGATCGACTCATAGTTCCAGGCAACCGGAAGGGAAACCTGCACTTTTTCCTCCTCCGGTATCTTCTTTGTATCCGGGACAGCGTGCTGTATACCGGCGTCTTTCAGTTCACGTATATACCGCTCATATTCTTCCGGAGGAACGGGCCTTGAGAAATAATAGCCCTGGACAATATCACAGCCGAGATCCTTCAATGCCTGCAGCTGTTCCGCAGTCTCCACACCTTCCGCTATGACCGGTACACCGAGATAATCCGCGATATCGATGATCACCTCGATCATATGGGTATCCTTCTGATTTCGGAATGCCTCACGGATAAATCTCATATCCAGTTTCAGCGCATCGATCGGAAGAGATGAAATCATATTCAGTGAGGAATATCCCGTTCCGAAGTCATCCATTTCAATCCGGAATCCTTCTGCCCGCAGCCTGTTTACCTTATCGATGATCTGGGCGGAGTCTTCGGTATATGCGGATTCGGTGATTTCCAGCAGGAATTCATGCGGCGTGATGCAAAACTCTTCCATCAGTGCTTTGAAACTGCCGACAATATCCGGGTTATACATATCGATCCGGGAAACGTTGACCGATACCGGGACGCTGATCCCGAAACGTTCTTTCCACACTCTGATCTGAGAAGCGGCCATACGCCAGACATAGGCATCAAGTTCCTCAATCAGACCGTTGTTTTCAAACAGCGGAATAAAGACGCCGGGACTGATCATGCCGAGTTCTGGATGGATCCATCTCACCAGCGCTTCCGCGCTGGAAAGCACCGGAATATCATTGCGGATATCGAACTTCGGCTGATAGAATACGGTGAACTGATGTTCCCTGAGCGCATTGGGGAAGTCTTCGATCAGCTGTTCATTGTAAAGTTCCGCCTCATGCATCGCGTTGTCATATACGGCAATGGTGCGTGTGAAGCTGCTGCGGATGGTATCCGCCGCAAGCTTGGCACGGTCGAATCTTCGTTCAATGTCAATTGTCTTATCCGCATCGGCATAGATGCCGATGCGCAGACGCACGCGGTTGTTGGATTCATCCTCGCCGGAAAGTCCTGCCGAGGCATTTTTCAGTATTGTTTCGTAATCATTCCGGTGCGGACAGTAGACAAGAAAAGTATCCGCCTGTCTGCGGCATACAATCCCGCCGTCTTCCCTGACGATTTCGCGCACCTTTTCACCGATTCTCTTCAGCACCTGATCGCCGTATGCCCGTCCGTAGCGTTCATTGATCATGTGGAAATGATTGACATCGATCACCACGGCATCCATCGGCGTATCCATATGATACTGATCATACTGTTCGGCATAGCGGTAGAAATATTCGCGGTTGTAAAGACCGGTCAGACTGTCGCGTTCCGTCACCTGGATGATCTGTCTGTCTTCCGACAGTTCGATCGTCCTGCGGAGTCTGGCCAGGATCACGCCCTGATTCGGGTACGGTTTGGGAATAAAATCCGTTGCGCCGAGATTCAGGCATTCGACTTCGGAATTCTGGTCGGCAGTCATGACAATGACCGGAAGATGTCTGATTTCCGGATCGCTTTTGATCAGCTTCAGCAGATCCTGGCCGGACATCACCGGCATCATCAGATCCAGAAGAACACAGGAAAGAACATCCTTTTTCTCACGGATCATTTCCAGTGCGGACTTCCCGTCCTCCGCACAGAATACTTCGTAATTTTCCTGAAGTGCATAACTGAGCAGTTCCCTGTTAATCAGTTCATCATCAACGACGAGAATCTGTCTTTTCCCGTTGGATGAATGGAACTTTTCATGACTCTCGAACATAATCAACTCCCCCCCATGAATGATCAGTTCAATTGATTGTCTGCATGCCGCGATAAAAACACGGCTGTTTCCTTACTGACATTATAACGGTTTCATGAGGTGTGTTCCATGCATGCCGGATCTATTTTCCACCGTGTATTGAAAAAGCCCGGAGTTCCACAGCCGCGACGTTCAGCACTCAGAGCTATACGGCACGCCGCCTTCCGCTCAGCACTTTTTCCGTTTATTCCACCGGTTCGTTTTCAATGCGGGTGGGCGACATTCCTGTCAATGAGCGGTGCGCATCCGGCTTTCTCAATGATTTCCTGTCCGTCATCGGAAAGAATGAAATCAAGCATCTTCTGCACATACGGAGCCACTGTGAGGGGATATGTGCCGTCCCGGATGCTTTTCCCAGAACGGTTTCCTGTCCATCGCATGCGCACTTCCGATAAAACCATACCGTATCTCTGCCGCAGCTTCAATTCCGTAAAGGGACTCTTAAGAATATAAAAACAGGCGGATCATCATAATCCGTCTGTCCTGAAGCTTATCTGGTGATGACATCCACCGGGATGTTGAAGATCTTTGCGACCTTGAGAATGGTATCGATATGTCTGCCGGCCGCAGCTGCCATATGATGGGTCGGTCCCGCTTCATTCCATCTGTTCATGAAGCCTCTTGCCCCGCAGGAGAATCTGGTGCGCATATTGGTGTCGCCGAACATGAAGATCGGGCCTTCTTCATTGACGCCTTCCGCCGTAACGAATTTGAAATGTCCGTCCCGGTCCTGCGTGATGGCAAGATAGGTCACCGGACCGGTGGGAGGATAGAACTGGGTCAGGTATCCGCCGCCTGTCTTTCCATGGAATACCGGAACGATTTTCATGGTCGGCTTATGTGCCTGGGAGATATCCGCATCACCGCTCCCGGAATGGCCGATGATGCAGATGTCTTCATTGAAGTCAATGGAATACATTTCGGAAAGCTGGCCGGTGCCGGCAATGGTCTTCAGAATGGACATCGCCATGGCGACCTTGATATCGCCTTCCACAGCACATGCGGTTCCCTGCTTGATCAGCATCGAGAATGCCGGAATCAGCATGCTGTCGAGCTTTCCGGCAACGCCCTGGGCAAAGCCGTCATAATGGGATGCGATCAGTCCGAGCTTTTCATCCTTGACCCACTGTTCAAAGGCAACGACATACCTGGCCATATCCCAGACGGTTTCCACCGTAGCGCCGCCTTCGATTTCAAAGGTATCCAGGATATCTTCCGCCTTGGCACGGATGGCTTCCTCATCGGTGATGTTGTCGGCAATCGCCCACATCTTTTCCCAGTCGAACTGCTTCGTATAGACGAACATTCTGTGGTACAGATTTGTTTCATCGATATACAGGTCCATCATGCCGGGATACGGTCTGCCGATCTGGGCAAGGTTCGTATCGCGGAATCTTCTTCTGACCTGGGCCGCCGTGCACCATTCATCGATTTCCTTCTGCACTTCCGGATCGCCGCCTTCCACAACGCCGGTGACAACTGCCGAGCGCTTGCCGGCACGGTTCAGATCGGCAACCATTTCGCCGACGGCACCGCAGGCGTACAGCTCGCCGAGCCATTTCGCGTTGTCGGTATGCTCATAATCCGGCGCTTTCAGCTTCTGGATATTAACCAATACCACCGGAACATCCAGATCTCTGACAGCCGGCAGCATATTGTAGCTTGTCGCATAGGTCAGCAGCTGCATGATGACCAGATCGACATCGGCCGCGCGGAATTTATCTCCGGCCGCCTGGGACTGTTCCTTGGTTGTCACAATGCCGCCGTCGATCAGTTCGACGGAATCCGGAATCATTGTCTTGAAATGCGCATACTGTTCCTGAAACTCGGGAACCAGGGACGGGAACTGCGGCAGATATGCGCCTAAGGCGATGGAGAATACGCCGACTCTTGCTTTTGTTTCAACTAACATGACTGTTCTCCTTTATTTCTTTTCGTACAGGAATTCTTCCGGCAGACTGACATTGAAGTCGCATGCCAGATCACGGAAATTCTGCGGTGTGATGGTCTGAAGCTTTGCGGGCGCCATGGACATAACTTTTACCAGAATCTCGGCGCTCTTTTCCACGGTATGCATGAGTCCGAAGGTTGTATCGAAGTCCGGCCCGCTGGCAAACATGCCGTGATGTGCCCAGATGGCTGCGTCATATTTCTTCATCAGTTCGCTTGTCGCAACGGCGATATCCCTGCCGCCCGGCACCATCCAGCCGACAACCCCGACGCCGTCCGGGAAAACCACCGGGCATTCCGTCGCCATTTCCCAGAGTTCTCTGGTGAACACTTTATCCTCCAGCGGGAGCACGAAGGTCAGTGCGATGACATTGGTTGTGTGAGCGTGGTAGATCACGCGGTGCGCGCCGTTGCTGGCCTTCTTTTTGACCTCATGGTTCATCAGATGGGAAGGCAGCTCACTGGTAGGTCTGCCGCCGTTGCACAGTCCCCAGAGCACTCTGTAGTTTTCACCCTTTTCATCCAGTTCAATGATGCAGGATGTGTCCTCCGGATCCAGAATCACATTGCGGAAGTATTTGCCGGAACCTGTAACCATGAAGTATTCGCATGCCAAGTCCGGAACACTTGTTCCGATCGGCTTCCATTCTCCCGGTTCATGGAAGTATTCCCTTACTTCCTCCACCTCTTCCGGCCTGATGCGGTAGGAAAGGTTTCCCCCGTTTCTTTCATGCCAGCCCTGCAGCCAGCCGTCATTGCATAACCGGATAAATCCCTGTACAAACTTAACATCCAAGATACTCATTGCGGTTTTACCTCCCTGATCTCAAAACTGTTCCGAATGATATTTCTTGCCTTCTGAAGCGAAGCGATCTCTTTTTCTTCCATCATCTGCACAAGCAGATTGCCGAGTGCCGTTCCTTCCGTCGGTCCGGCGTATACCGTCAGCCCCGTCGCATCGGCCGTCATCTGATTCAGATACATATCCTGGCTTCCGCCGCCGACAATATTCATGGAAGTATATTTCCTGCCGGTCAGCCGCTCCAGTGAAAGCACTGCCCTGCGGTAGTCATCCGCCAGCGATGCATAAACTGTCTGCATCACTTCCCCGACTGTTTCCGGCACCGGCTGATGCGTATCGCGGCATGCCTGTCTGACTTCTTCGATCATGGAAGCTGGTGCCAGGAAGCGGTCGTCATCCGCATCGAGACATGAAGGGAAATCCTTTGCTTTCTGTGCTTCTTCAATCAACTGCGGGAAGGAAGGACGGTTTCCGTTTTCATCCGTCAGTTCCCTGCGGATATTCTGGATCATCCAGAGTCCCATAATATTCTTCAGATAACGGAAGCGGTATTCATAGCCGCCTTCGTTCGTGAAGTTCTGTTTCATGCTTTCTTCATCCGTAATCGGATCTGAATTTTCCACGCCGAGCAGCGACCATGTGCCGGAAGAAAGGAATACGGCATTTTCATCCTGTGCCGGTACGGCAAGATATGCGCTTCCCGTATCATGCGTTGCCGGCAGGATCACCTTCATATTCAAGCCGGTTTCCTTCTGAATTTCTTCCGTGAATTCCCCGAGCACGCTTCCGGCTTCCCGAATCTTCTGAAAGATCGTTTCCGGCAATCCGAGCCTCCGGATCAGTTCTTTGTCCCAGTCTTTTGTGCGGGCGCTGACCAGTGCCGTCGTTGTCGCATTGGTATATTCCTGTGCTTTTTTTCCGGTAAGCAGATAATTCAGATAATCCGGAATCATCAGGAGTGCATCCGCCTGTTCCAGCTGTTCGGGATGTTCCTTCTTCAGTGCGCACAGCTGATATGCCGTGTTGAATTTCTGATACTGGATGCCGGTCAGGGCATACTGTTCTTTGAAAGAGAGAATTCCCTTTTCTTCCAGTTCTTCCCGGATTACGTTGGTTCTTTCATCCCGGTAGGCAACGGCATCCGAGATTCTCTTTCCTTCCCGATCCAGCAGTACAAAGTCCACCGCCCATGTATCGATGCCCATGGTTTCCGGATGATACCCCTGCCTGCCGCATTCCGCAATGCCTTCCTTCACATGGCGGAAGAGTCCGTCAATATCCCAGCAAAGGTGTCCGTCCTTTTCCATCAGTCTGTTCTCAAAGCGCCAGATCTCCTTCAGGCACAGCTTTCCTTCTTCCAGCCAGCCGATGATATGCCGCCCGGAAGAGGCGCCGATGTCAACCGCAAGATGATATTTCATCATATCTGCCTCCGTTTTGTTTTTGTCCATTCCTTCTTTATCTGTTTACAACCGCATTATAAAAACAGATAATGGAAATAACCATTGACAGAAGTATTCTGTTTTTTTGAAAAATTCTACTGAGGTGGAAACAATGCTGAAATATAACCTGGATATTGAAGACGGCAGTCTGTGGCTGCGCTCCACGCCGACGGAACTTGCCCTGAAACAGCCCTTTTACTGCACGGAGGCAGGCATCTTTCTGGCCGGAAAGAAATTCGATACGATCCGCGATTACAAGGACAGTTATCTCCTGTTTCTGACCATGGAAGGCTGCGGCATCATTGAACAGAACGGTACGGCGGTAAAGCTGATGCCCCATCAGGCGCTCTTTATGAACTGCCGCAGTCCGCAGACATACTATACCGATCCGGAGGCAGGCATATGGCGTCATTACTGGGCGCACATCGACGGCGCCGGCATTCAGGGACTGGAACCGCTGCTGATTCCGGATCAGAAGCTCACGGCAATGAATACGAATTATGAGTCGCTCCGGATGGAGTTTGACAATCTGCTGAAAAATCTGGAGAATACTTCTTCGGAAACAATCCTTTCCATCAGTCTTTCCATCCACCGGATCCTGACGGATCCGGTGCTGTACAGCAGCACCTCCTATTCCGCAAACCAGCAGATCATCATGAAAACAGCGGACTACATCAGAGCCCGCTGCTGTGAGAATATACAATTGGAAACGCTTCTGGATTTGGCCGGGATGTCCAAGTCATATTACATGCGGCTCTTCCGCAGATATACCGGCACCACGCCGTACAATTACGCCCTTTCCCTGCGCATCACCAAAGCCAGGGAGATGCTGGAGATGACCGATATGACCATCCATGAAATTGCCATGGAAACCGGCTTCAGCGATGACGCCGCATTCAGCACCCGTTTTTCCGCCATGGCCGGCATGAGCCCGCTGAAATACCGGAAAAGCGCCATCACCAGACAGCAGTCACTGCGCTGATACTGCAGAGCCGGATCAATCCATGACCCGGCCCTTTTTTTCTTTCACTGATCTCTTTATTCCTTTGTGCAGCTGTACCAGTACATGGTTGTTCCGCGCAGCTGGTATCCCTTCACATTGCTCTGGACCAGAAGTCCCGTCTTTTTCTGATAGAGTGGGATGACGTAAACCATTTCATCGACGACATAATCGTCTGCTTCGTGACAGATTTCCATTGCCTTTGCATTATCTGTCTCGTACTTGGCGTCGAGCATCATCTGATCGATTTTTTCATCATCGACCACCGGTACCACCTGCATGCCGGTTGTCCACTGATCCAGACAGACAATCGGGTGCGATGTTCCGAGTCCGAAGCGCATCAGTTCAAAGGTTCCCTGATCAAACTGATCCCAGTAGACGCCGGATTCCAGTGAGCTGAAATCAACATTGACGCCGATCGAGGTCCACTGTTCCTGCAGAAGAGTCGCCAGATCCGGATCGGTGCCGGAGTTCGGATAGCGGTAAACAATGGTCAGCGGATTCTCTTCGGTATATCCTTCCTGTGCAAGCAGTTCCTTTGCCTTTTCGGGATTGTATGCCAGAGAGTAGCTGTCTCTTGCCTCATTGGCTTCCAGGCGGAAATCGCCGCTGATGCCGGGCAGACCTGCCGGAACATAGCCTTCCAGCTTCTGATAGAATTCCTCGCCGCCAAGCACTTCGATCACATCGTCCGTATTGACCGCAAGCGCAAGCGCTCTTCTGACATTGACATTCTTTGCCCAATCCGGACCCTTTTCACCGGTGTTGAACAGAATGTCATAAGTACCCGGAGAGACATAGGTGACCAGATTATCGGTGCCGGCATAGCTGTTCAGCGTCTCGGTGGAAACGCTCAGTGCAACATCGATCTGGCCGGCTTCAAATGCCAGTGCCTGGGAAGACTGATCGGGCATGACCATGAACTGAATTTCATCCATGGTGACCTGATCCGCTTCAAACCAGTTTTCATTCTTTTCGGCAACTGCTTTTTCATTCGGATTGACGCTTGTCAGGACATACGGTCCGCTGGTCGGATAGCCGGCCTTCAGAGACCATGTCGAATCGTGCTGGGGCGTACTCTGCGGCAGCGGCTCCCATGCCCCGCTTCCCATCAGCAGCGTCAGATAGGAGCACGGCATTTTCAGTTTCAGTTGAAATGTTTTATCATCAACAGCCCGGACGCCGACATTGCTGTGATCTTCTTTCGTGCAGTCAAAGTTCTCAATCGTATAAGCTCTTTCACTGTACTCGGAAGCTCCGTCAATGTACTGAACCAGGTTATAAACGGCAAATGCGTTATCCGGACCGTAGGACAGATTTCTCAGATAAGTATATTCAAAGTCATATGCTGTCAGCGGCGTACCGTCGGACCATTTCAGACCGTCTTTCAATGTGAAGGTCCATGTCAGTCCGTCTTCGGAAACGGTATAGTCTTCTGCCAGCATCGGTACGATATTTCCCTCTGTATCCCGGCGGAACATAGCGCTGTAGAGATGAGAGAGCACGTAACTGTTGTTGGTTTCGGTGTTCAGTCCGGGATCCAGATTGGAAAACTGTCCCGTAACTGCCACGGAAAGGGAATTTCCGGATGTGCCCGGAGTGGATGTTGATTGGGATGATGCGTTGTCGGGGGTGCTGCAGGCTGTCACAGTCAGAGCGGCGGCAGCCAGAAGCGCTGCCATAAATCTTTTCTTCATTTTCTTTTCTCCTTTGCAAGATTTCTGCCACTTTGATTCCGTTGCAGAGATGTACCGCTTCCGATTTCTTCCTCCCTTAAACAAAAATGCCGTCATCTGTTTCCAGAGACGACATAAATCGCGGTACCACACTGGTTGAAGACAGTATCATCTGTCTTCCACTCTTGCCCTTAACGCGGGATACGCCTTTCCATACTGATATTTCCGGAAAGGTTCTCACAGATGTGTTTCTCCTTAGATGTTGCCGCCGGGCTCTCACCTTACGCCGACTCTCTGATGGTCATCACCGGATACTCTTCTGATCACTGAACTTAGCCGTATTATGATGGAGTTTTCTGTGCATATCAATCATCCCGGCTTCAGGTTCGTATTGTTTTTCTGCTTTTTGCTTTCATTTTTTTGAAAACTTTTCAGAGTCACCGGATACTGCGGATGATTTCCCGGTAGATTTCCTTCAGCTGTGCTTTCTGCTCTTCATTCATCATATCCTGGCTCTGCGCATCAAAGTCAGGCGCCAGGGACAGATGGTGCGCCATGATCTTTCCGTCTTTCAGCGCCAGTACTTCCGGCATCTGAAATCCCGGTTCCCTGTCCTTCGCTTCCTCTGCAAATACATCCTGCATATAACCGCAGAATTCTTCATATTCTTCCTTTGTCAGATTGTTTCCCGGACCGTATACGGCAATATAGGAAACAAGCGCATGCTCTTCGGAAGCGGCTTCATTGAGCACCGGGACTGCCCGCTGGCAGAACCAGCAGGAAGGATCTCCCCACAGCAGAATGCCGGTCCCTTTTGTGCGGAACAGATCGATGGATTCCAAGAAGGACATTTCCCGGAAGCGGTGATTCACCGTTTCAAGCAGCGGATAACCGCTCATATCCGCCATGCTTTCCTTTTCTTTCCGGAATGTTTCCTCAATGAATTCATACAGCTCCGGATCGGCATAGTATGTTCCGCTGTCACAGACGATATATGTTTTTTCTTCCTTCGGATATACCGTATATGCATCAGCCCGGTAAAGCGCGGTTTCCCCGCGGTCATACAGAACGATGCTGTACATCCCCTCAGGTTCTCCCGGAACGCCGGTCTCTTCGGATACCCGGTACAGATTTACCGTATGTTCTTTCATGTGTTCCGGGAATTCAGCCGGATAATACAAAGCGACTCCGTCTTCCCCGCTGCCCTTCCACAGTTCTGCATCCGTGATATCTTCTGGAAGCATCGCATAAATCTCAGAGGGATCTGCCGGCTGCGGTTTTTCCGTGCATGCGGAAAACAGAAGCGCAGATAAAATCATTCCGGCACCCAGAGCTGTTTTCATGCGGTCACGCATTCTCATATTCCGCTCCATGGCTTTGAACCTCTTTCCTTCGCAAAGAATGCGGATTTTTTATCGGGCTCCCCGGCATCCAGCCATCCGAGCTTCCGGAACAGCAGGATCACCGCCGCAAAGATCAGAATGAACGGCAATGCCGCCGCCAGAACCGCTTCCAGTGCCGTCACCAGTCCGTTCTGTCCTTCTGTATTGTTCTCTGCCACGGGTTCCTCTGTGCTTACAATATGCAGTCCTTCCGCATCGTGTCCGATTACAACGGTCCCCTTTGCACTGACCCATGTCATCGTACCGGATGCGCCGGCTTCCGTCCGTTCATCCGGTTCTCCCCATGCTTCAATCAGTTCTTCCTCACTCAGCTTCTCAATGGAAGTTTCGGTCCATTCCGGGCCTTTTTTAATCACATCTTTTACCGAGGGAATCCTGCCGGACATGCACCCGGCAAGCAGAAACACTGTCATTGAAACCGTGATCTTCAGTATTCTCCATGTATTGTTCATGTTCATCACCTCTGTATTATGCAGGAATCTTTGGTTTACGTTTATAGATCTGCCTTCAATATAACGTTAATCGTTCTGCTGCGCAATAATATACTGTCAAAAAAACAGGAGACTCAGCGTTCTCCTGTCAGCTTTACATATACCGGTTCAACTCCCATTGCCGGAAGAATCACATCAATCAGATCGGCTGTTCTGAAACGCAGGGAGCTGGTATTCACGCACGGATGGCATCCGAACATCTCCTCCTTCAGCAGATCCTCATCCACCGCAAGCTTCACTTTGTGCTCCCTGTCATTCATCAGTCCGAGCACCGATACGCTTCCGGCATGCAGATCGAGATACTGTTCCAGATATGCTTCCTTTGCAAAGGAAAGACGGCTGGATCCGACCTTCTTTGAGAATTCTTTTGTAAGAAAAAGCTTGCCTCCGGGCATGATCAGCAGCCAGAATTCCGTTTCCTGATGATTGCAGAGAAACAGATTCTTGCATATTCGGACGCCGAGAATCCGGTCCGCTTCCGCACAGATTTCCATGCTGGAGGCAGGCATATCCGGGTGATCCGTTCTTTCATACGCAATCTGCAGAGCATCCAGGAAGGCGTAGGTACGCACTTCCCGTTCTTCTCTTCCTTCCATGTTTTCCGGGGATCCCTTATAAAGTTTCATACGCATGATTGTATCACAGCGTTTCATTCATTACCGCTTTGAAGCGAAGTACTCTTCCCTGCGAAGGATATTCATCTCATCTTCCTCAGCGGTATCAAACTGCGTGTGAAAGGTACCGAGCTGATAATGACGGAATCCGCACTTTTCCTGCACTCTGGAAGAACGTGCATTGGAAACGAAATGTCCGCACAGAATGATGTCCAGTCCTTCGTCCTCAAACAGATAGCGGATTACTTCCTTCACCGCTTCCGGCATGAGGCCTCTGCCCCAGTATTCCTTTGCAAGTACATAGCCGATTTCCCGGCATTTCCGGTCTGTCAGTTCCGGGAATCTTTTTTCATCGTATTTCTCGATCCCGAGCGACCCGATAACTTTGCCCTGATATTCCAGGGCGAACGTCTTCTTTTCCTCAATGAACATATTCAGAATCTTCTGCGATTCTTCTTTATTCCGATGCGGCAGCCATCCGGCCATCTGCCCGACGCGGTCCACCGATGCATATTCATACAGATCATCGAGATCCGACTGTTTCCACGGACGCAGTACAAGCCGATCTGTATGCAGGGTTATATTCTTAATATCGATCGGTACATTCATATATTTCAGTCTCCTCAATCCCTGCAGGTATCATATCAGATATCTCACTTTTCATACCGGCTCCACTTTGCATTCTCAATTTTATAAGCCTGGGTATTCATATCTGTCATCTCTGCTTGCCGCCCATAAGGATGGTTCAGTGGATCTGTATAATCTATAATTGGCATCATGATCCATTCAGTCAGAATAAAGAATGGATCTTTTTCTAATCACCGTCATTACCAGCAGGGTTCTGACAACTTTTCACTCCAAACAAAATCGATTTTGACAACTTTTTAATTTCATAATCCGAATATTTCATGTCATTTCAAATCAGGAACTCTTTGAACTGTATTGTGTAATGAGATATGAAAATGCAGAAAAAAGGCTTATTCATCGTATTTCCGATCAATAAGCCTCTTTTGCATGGTGACCTCTTAGGGACTCGAACCCTAGACCCACTGATTAAGAGTCAGTTGCTCTACCAACTGAGCTAAGAAGTCATTTGACTTGCTCAGTTATATTACTCCAATGCAGAAGGTTTTGCAACACTTTTTGAAAAAAATATTTTTATCCCATTTCAGATTCAGCAGGCCGGACATCTATATGTACAGATCAGAATTGCACTGCATGAACACTTTCATTTCAGGTCAACTAGTGTCATTCTGTGCATTTACTCAAAAGATATTGAATTTTATTCTCCTCTTCCTGTGGTTTCCATTCTGTTTCAATAACATTTTCTCAAGTTCCTTGATTCTCTGATCTTTTTCCTCAATAGTTCTGTCTTTCTCACTAATACTCCTGGTCTTCTCATCCAGTTCAGCCTGCATTTTTCTTATGCTTGCCTGACTTCTGGCTTCACCGTTCCTAAATCCTTCTTCGTATTCTCTCTGCAGTGTCTCACACATCTTCTCTACCTCAACTCTGTCTTCCTTGATTTTTTTACTTTTTCTCTGATTTCATCGTCATAAATATCATCCGCATTCCTGCACATCAGATCATGGATGATTCTTCCCAGTTCATCATCCCCTTCATATGTGCAATTCACAAAAATCATTCTCGTTCCATCATCGATCCTTCTTTCTCCGTTCAGACATCTCGGCAGTTCATAGATGACTTTCCCTTCCCCGAAACAGTCCGTTGCACAGAACATGATCACCGTACTGTCCGTCATGTTTTCCCAGTTCGTTTCTCCTCTCAGCATCGCATGGTGATCGATCAGTCCCACATTGAACCGCATCCGCTTCGGCTTCATCGCATGCGAATCATTCTGTACTTCCGCAACATATCCGTTTCTCTCTGTATCCTTCGCTTCCGCATCACATCTTGTTTCCCTCCCTGCTCCGTTTGTAATGGTCTTCTCCACTGTTACTTCCGTGATCTCAACATATCTTCCGAGCACTGCCGAGATCAGTTTTGAAATCAGCTTCGGCTCATCCATGACATTCCGGAACAGTATGTCATCGATCAGCCTCAGATTCTGTACTTTCGATTCATAATCACGTTCTTCTTCCAATTCCGGTACTGCTTTGTCAATGAAATCCTTCATGGGCTGATGCGCCCTCCTTTCTTATAATCCCGGAAGAAGGAACGTGATGTTATCTGTGAAAATACAAAAAACATCAAAAGATATTCCGTCTGGCAGTCTTCATTTGCTGGTTTATCTTCTGATGTCTTCTTTGCCTGAATTCAATTGTCTTTGATGCAGTTACATATTAGCACAGCAGTCGCGTTGTTCAAACTGTTTTCTGTCACTCCCATCCTTCCGGAAGATACTGCTCCGTATTCCGGATCATATCCCTGACCAGTGCCTCAAGCTCTTCCCGGGAAGGATGATGTCCCTTTACCAGCGAATCATTTTCGAAAGCATCCGTGACCAGGGAAATGCATTTTTCTTTTCTTCCTTTCTTCATTCCGTTTACCGCAGCCTGATAAATCAGTTCATGATTGTTTACATGCGGAATGATCAGCTGGTACAGATCATCGGACAATGCTCCGGCGGATATCGGCCGGACACTGTCTCTGGAGAACACCGCATTTGTTTCAACGATGGCTGTTTCGGGAAGATTGGGAATCTGACGTGCTGTATTGGGAATGTTGACATTAGATACAACCCGTTCCAGTCCAAGCAGCGCCTTGATCAGCAGAATGCCCTCTTCCCCGGTCGGAACCAGACTGATTTCCTCTTCCCCTTTCAGCAGACGCTCGCTGCGGGCAAGACGTCTCTGCAGGTCTTTCTTCCGCCAGGATACCGGCGTCAACGAAAATCTCCATTCCCTTGCCGTATCCGGATCTTTCAGATATTCATTTCCCGGCATGAATTCTGCCAGATGCCTGTCACCGGCTGCCGCAATGGCACCGTACCGGCAGAACAGGTCCATCTTGACTCTGTGCCTGCAGGCAAAGACGTCTTCCATCCAGGAAAGATCATACGGATCTTCGGACAGCGGATAACCCTGATCAAAGTATTTTTCGATATAGTTCCGGTATATCGGAAACAGATCCCTGCCATGGCAGGATGCCTCGGTAAACCAGGTGAAATGATTGATGCCGACGACATTCACCATGACTTCATGGAAGTCGTCCACGGTATCGCCGGTTTCATGTTCATAGATCCCCTTCAGCAGCTTCTGCGTTCCGAACACTTCGTGACAGCATCCGAAGGCTTTGATCTGCGGGAATACGCTGTACAGTGTTTTGACCAGCAGGCTCATGGGATTGGTATAGTTGATCACCCAGGCAGACGGCGCATAATCACGGATTGCCTCGGCGATTTCGACAAACATCGGAATGGCTCTGAGCGCCCGGATCATTCCGCCCGGGCCGGCGGTATCGCCGACGGACTGATAAATGCCGAGCCACTCGGGCAGATGCACATCCGATTCCATCTCATCAAAGGTTCCGGGAAGAATGGAAATGACAACGAAATCCGCCCCCTGCAGCGCTTCTTTCAGACTGGAAGTATTCTCAAACGTCCATTCCCCTTTTGTATCTTCCCGGTTCATCAGATGCGTGCCGATGACCCGGTTTCTTTCCGCCGCTTCATGATCAATGTCATAAAGACGGATGCATCCACCGATTCTTTCTTCCATTGCAAGATCCGTCATGAATGTCCATGCCCATCCTCTGGATCCCCCGCCGATATAGGCGATCTGAATATCCCTGACTCTGCCGTTTTCCGTATATCTCATAAATCCTCCCGTGATGATTCTTCTTACAGAATGATTATATTTCAGCAATCCCAAAGATACACTTCAAATGCCGAAGGACTTTTTTCTTCCGCCCTTCAGCGATAAACTGAATGCAGAGAAACAGTTGAGGTGAATCATGAAATACGCACTGATGAACGGAATCATTCTGGACGGTTCCGAACACATGGAACCGGTATCGGGCAAAGCAGTTCTGATCAATAACGGAATCATTGAGGATATCGTTGATGAGAAGTCGCATATATACGGATATGAGAAGTTCGATCTGAAGGGACAGTATCTGATGCCGGGACTGATCAACATGCATGTCCATCTGGCCGGCACCGGCAAGCCGCCGAAGAAACAGAGGGACAATACAAAGCTGGTAAAGCTGCTTTTCAGCAACCCTGTCTCCGCCCGTGTCGCCTATAAAATGGTCGCGGATTTTGCCAGGACCGCACTGATGAGCGGCGTGACAACAGTCCGTACGGTCGGCGGTCTCAGAGATTACGATACAAGGGTGCGTGACGAAATTCTGGAAGGAAAATTGGACGGTCCGCGCATCCTTGCGGCCAACGAAGGCATCTCCGTTCCCGGAGGACATATGGCGGGATCGGTTGCCGTTCCGGTATCATCGCCGGAAGAAGCGGCGGAGCTGGTACGTAAATCAGCCGGACAGAAAGTTGATCTCATTAAACTGATGATCACCGGCGGCGTCATGGACGCAAAGGAAAAAGGCGTGCCGGGAGAGCTGAAAATGTCCCCGGAAATTGTCAGGGCAGCCTGTGAGGAAGCACACCGTCTCGGCTTTAAAGTCGCTGCCCATACGGAAAGTCCGGAAGGCGTCCGGGTCGCGCTGGAAAACGGCGTCGATTCGATTGAGCACGGCGCAAAGCCGGATGAAGAGATTCTTAATCTGTTCAGGGAGAAGAATGCATTCCTGACTACAACGCTGTCTCCCGCTCTTCCCTATGCACTGTTTGACCGAAGTGAGAGCCACATCAGCGAAGTGGAACAGTACAACGGCAACGTTGTCTTCCGGGGGATTATCGAAAACTCCAAAGCCGCCCTTGCGGAAGGCATTCCGGTTGCCCTCGGAAATGATGTCGGCTGTCCGTATATCACCCAATATGACTTCTGGCGGGAACTGGTTTATTTCCATAAATATGTCGGCGTTTCCAATCAGTTTGCCCTGTATACCGCCACAAAGCGCAATGCGGAACTTGCCGGCATCGGTGATATCACCGGAAGCGTGGAAACCGGAAAATGCGCAGACCTGATTGTCACAAAGAAGAATCCGCTGGATGATCTGAAGGCACTGCGCAATGTGACCATGGTCATTGCCAGGGGCATCATGTATGAGCATCCGGAATATAAGCATCTTCCGAAAGTGGAGGCGGCGCTGGATCCATATCTGGATTGAACCGGAACACAATTTGTGATTAAATAATGACAGCGATGAACAGGTGCAGTGAAGGATCACGGCATGAAGAAGAGACATGGCGGCTGGTGCAAGCCATGCATGCGATCCCGAACATTGGAGCCTGCGAGCATATACCGGCCGGCCCGTTATCCCGCAGAGTGATCTGTGCATATCACAGATAAGACGGGTGGCACCGCGCATTGATCTCATGCGTCCCTTCATTTCGAAGAGACGCTTTTGTTTATATTCAAGGGAGAAAATACATATGAAAAGAATGCTGAGCGGAATCAAACCAACAGGCCAGCTGCATCTAGGCAACTATATCGGTGCGCTGCGTCATTTTGTCGAATCGCAGGATGAATTTGAAATGTTTGCCTTCATTGCCAACCTGCACTGCATCACAGTTCCTCAGGACCCTGCGGAGCTGCAGAAGAATCTGAGAGACTGCGTCGCCCTGTATCTTGCCTGCGGACTGGATCCGAAAAAGGCAACCATCTTCCTGCAGACCGATGTACCTGCACATGCACAGCTCGGCTATATCATGTGCTGCCATACATATCTCGGTGAGCTGAACCGCATGACGCAGTTCAAGGACAAGCAGGCGCACGGCGAGACAAACCTCAGCGGCGGTCTGTATACCTATCCTTCCCTGATGGCTGCGGACATCCTGCTGTACGACGCGGACTATGTCCCGGTCGGAGACGACCAGAAACAGCATGTCGAGCTGACCAGAGATCTCGCGATCCGCATGAACAACCGGTACGGCGATCTGTTTAAAGTACCGGAACCGCTGATTGCCAAAACCGGCGCAAGAATCATGTCGCTCTCGGATCCTTCGAAGAAGATGTCCAAGTCCGACGAAACAAACAAAGGCTGCATTTATCTGCTCGATACGGAGAAGCAGGCCCGCAAGAAGGTTATGTCTGCCGTAACCGATTCGCTGGCCAATGTGCACTTCGATCCGGAAAACCAGCCGGGCATTGCCAATCTGATGCAGATCATGTCCTCCCTGCAGAACGACCGTCCGTTCGGTGAGATCGAACAGGAATTCGCCGGCAGAGGCTACGGTGATTTCAAGCGTGCGGTTGCGGATGAGGTATGCGCAAAGCTGAACGAGATTCAGGGCAGATACAATGAGATCCTCGCTTCGGATGTCATTGAAACCACCCTGAAGGACGGCGCCGCTAAAGCCGGCGTGATCGCATCGGCCAAGCTGGCAAAGGTTCAGAAAGCGATCGGAATGGAAATTGTTTCAAAATAAGTTTCAGAAAATCATGCGTAACGCATGATTTTTTTACTTTCAAAACTATGACGGAATATCCGATTGTTATACAATAATCTGCGTTTGAGAGGAGAATACTATGAACGCATATGTTGAAAAAGTACTGAATGAAACACGTCAGAAGAACAGCAGCGAGCCGGAATTCCTGCAGACTGTGGAAGAAGTTCTCACCTCCCTGGAGCCTGTCATTGAGAAGCATCCGGAATACGAGGAACATGCCGTGCTGGAACGTCTGGTTGAACCGGACCGCGTCATCGAATTCCGCGTCATCTGGGAAGATGACAACGGAAAGCCGCATGTCAACCGCGGCTACCGCGTGCAGTTCAACAGTGCGATCGGTCCCTATAAAGGAGGCCTGCGCTTCCATCCGACCGTCAACCTGTCAATCCTGAAATTCCTCGGATTCGAACAGGTTCTGAAAAACAGCCTGACCACCCTGCCGATCGGCGGCGGAAAAGGCGGCTCCGATTTCGATCCCCACGGAAAATCAGATAAGGAAATCATGCGTTTCTGTCAGGCATTCATGACGGAACTGTACCGTCACATCGGTCTGGATACCGACGTGCCGGCCGGTGATATCGGTGTCGGCGGCAGAGAGATCGGATATCTCTTCGGCCAGTACAAGCGGATCAGAGACGCCTATGAAAACGGCGTGCTGACCGGCAAGGGACTGACCTACGGCGGCAGCCTGCTGAGACCGGAAGCTACCGGATACGGTGCGCTGTATTACGCAGAAGAAGTATTTAAGCACGAAAATGATACGATTGCCGGCAAGACATTCGTCCTTTCCGGATACGGAAATGTCACATGGGGCGCCGCAAAGAAGATTGCGGAACTCGGCGGAAAGGTCGTTACCATTTCCGGCCACAACGGATATGTATATGATCCGGACGGCGTTGTCACCGAAGAAAAGATTGATTATCTGCTGGCAATGCGCAGGTCCAGAAACGCCAACATCAAGATGTACGCCGAGAAGTTCGGATGCGAATTCTTCGAAGGTCAGAAGCCGTGGGGCGTCAAAGGCGATGTCTATATGCCGTGTGCCACCCAGAACGAAGTCGGCCTGGAAGAAGCGAAGCTGATCGCCGCTTCCGGTGCGAAGTATTATCTGGAAGTGTCCAACATGCCGACATCCAATGAGGCAATCGAATATCTCAAAGCTCACGGCATGATCGTCGCTCCGTCCAAGGCAGTCAACGCCGGCGGCGTTGCGGTATCCGCACTGGAAATGTCCCAGAACTCGCAGCGTCTTGCATGGAGTGCGGAAGAAGTTGACGCAAAGCTCCATCAGATCATGAAATCCATCCATGACTCCTCCGCCGCTTCCGCAAAGAAATACGGCCTGGGATACGATCTGGTCAAGGGTGCCAACATTGCCGGATTTGAAAAAGTCGTCGATGCAATGATTGCCCAGGGCTGGTATTGATTCAGAAACGAAATCAGGGTATTCCGACCGGGATACCCTTTTCATATGCTTACAATGCTTTCAGTTTTTCATTTACCAGAATCCGGTCTGCCGGAAGCCAGTCAATCTGATCCAGTTCTTCCTCTGATACCCATTTCGCCGCTTCGTGCTCCAGAAGATGCGGCTGCCCGGATACGATATGACAGAGAAAGCAGTCCATGGAAAGATGGAAGGATGGATAATCGTGTTCCACCCGCATCAGGAAGCGGTCCACGGAAATCTCCGTATCCAGCTCCTCACGGATCTCCCGGACAAGTGCTTCCTCCGGAGTTTCCCCTTCTTCAATCTTTCCGCCCGGGAATTCCCAGCCGTCCTTCATTTCGCCGTATCCCCGCTGCGTGGCGAAATATCTGCCGCCATGTTCAATGACGGCAGCGGATACCCTGACCGTCTTCATCATGCGGCCGCAGCGGCTGCCTGGGCTGCCAGCACCGCATCGATTGCCAGAACAACCGCCAGTGCATTGACCTCATCCAGCGGATCCCTGATATCAATCTCATAGGAATCACCCCAGGTCATCCACTCTTTCTGCACGGATACGATCACCCGGCTGTCATCGGATATCTCGTATTCATGACCGGTCCAGTTTCCGTCCACATACCAGTTCAGTCCCTCGATTTCATACTTTGAACGGGTCCAGCTGAATTTCTGTCTGATTGTCGCAATATGATGCTCTTCCACATATACCTCAAATGTGTGCATCAGTGCCATGACAACCTCTTTGAGAAACGCTACCTCATTATCTTCATGATCATAAACATGAAGCTTCTTCCCGAATGTCCAGAATTCCCCCTCCACGGTATAACGGATATCTCCGTGTTCATCCATGATGGTAAATCTATCCTTCAGTGAAAAAGCTTTCTGCTTCATATACAGTTTCATCGGCCGCTCCTCCTTCCGAAACAAACGTGTCTGATTCAGAAACTATTATATCCGTGCTGCCGCGGTGTGCCAAATTACTGATGCGAAGTAAAAAAAGTTGTTGTAGAATAAACAGCGTAGTTATTGCGGCATAGCCAAGCGGTAAGGCAAGGGACTTTGACTCCCTCATGCGCGCGTTCGAATCGCGCTGCCGCAGCTGATCAAAGTGCATGGTTCCGTGCACTTTTTCTGTTTCATCCGGCACAAAAAAACGGGATCAGATGATCCCGAAATGCTTCATGGCATTCCATATTCCGTCTTCATGAAGATCCGTCGTCACATAGTCCGCCAGTTCTTTCAGTTCCCGCTCACTGTTTCTCATCGCTATCCCGGTACGGCATGCCTGCATCATGGATAGATCATTCAGGGAATCCCCGAATCCGTATGTCCTGCCGGGATCGCCGCGCAGATAATCAGTCAGCCATCTGACCGCTTTTCCCTTGTCGATTCCCGGCATGGTAATCTCACCGCCGTTTCTGCGGTTGCCCTGGCTCGACAGCATGCATACAAAATTCATGGCAGGATCAATCTGCCTGCGGAACAGATCAATATCAGAGTTCTGTTCAAAATAAACATCCATCTTGTAGATGCCTTCCCCGCTGCACTCAGAAAGATCGTCCCCGCCCAGAAGAACAGCCGCCTCCTGTGCGGCATAGGCGCTGATCTGCCGCTTCTGCTCAATGATCCATGCAGTGCGTTTTGCGGATATGGGATCCTGGAAGCCCCTCTCACGGCTTTGTATGAGCAGACCAGAGCGGCTCTTTCGGGCAAGTGCGATGGTATCCAGCACCGTCTGTTTCGGAATCTGCACGGAGTAAATCAGCTCATCATGATGCAGAATGCCGGCACCGCCGCAGAAGATTACGCCTTCCATATCCTCATTCAGAATATGATTCAGACTGTATGGCGCCCGGCCGGTGCACAGCCAGATGTGATCCCCGTTCAGCTTTGCAAGATGAATTGCCTGAAGCGCACTTTCGGGAATTGAGAAATCATAGCTGTCCAGCAGCGTCCTGTCGACATCGAAAAAGAGATAGTTTTCCATATGCATGCAGTATAGCACATCTTTTTCACCGTATTTCAGCGTGATTGGTACACCCGGAATTCCGCATCTTTCGGAAACATGATAACCATCATAAAATCACACTGTTATCCACAATAAAAATCAGGCACAGAATGTACCTGATTCGTTCTCTACAGATTTCTGCAGTCTTCAATTCTTCTTTTGATGCCGTTGAGCACCACATATCCCTCGGGGGGATCTTCATGCACGATATATCTTCCCTCGATATTTCCGTGATCATGACCGTACCGTTCACAGGTCAGATCCTGATTCTTCGGCACGGCATGGCCGTCGCTGGAGATCGTTCTACTTCTTCCCGAGGAGCTCGCCTTTTTCACAAAACTGAAGATAAGCGCTCCCCAGAAAAGAGCAATGGCAAGTGTGAAAATAACATCAGGAAGCATTTGTTGTCTCCTTCAGGGCTGCGGCAAGGCCGGCCAGCGACTGAAGTTCGGACGGGATGATAATCTTTGTGGACTGACCGTCCGCAACCTTTTCCAGTGTTTCAAAGCTCTTCAGACGCAGCACCGCTTCATCGGCGCCGGCTTCCTTCAGAAGCTTCAGGCCTTCGGCAGTCGCCTCATGAATCTTGCGGATCGCTTCGGCCTGACCTTCAGCCTCACGGATTTCCTTTTCCTTTTCGGCTTCCGCCGCAAGGATCGTCGCCTGTTTCTTTGCTTCCGCATTCAGGACAGCGGATTCCTTATTACCCTCTGCCTGAAGGATCATGGACTGCTTTTCACCTTCCGCCTGCAGGATGACGGCACGCTTTTCACGCTCTGCCTTCATCTGCTTTTCCATGGCTTCACGGATGGCAGCCGGCGGCTGGATGTTCTTCAGCTCGACTCTGGTCACCTTAATGCCCCAGGGATCCGTCGCCAGATCGATTGTCTGCAGCATCTGCGAGTTGATTGCTTCACGGCTGGTCAGGGTTGCATCGAGTTCCATGTCACCGATGATATTTCGCAGTGTTGTGGCTGTCAGGTTCTCCATGGCCATGATCGGATTCTCAACGCCGTAGGCGTACATTCTCGCATCGGTAATGCGGAAGTAAACAACCGAGTCAATCTGCATTGTGACGTTATCCTTGGTAATCACAGGCTGCGGCGCGAAGTCCGCGACCTGTTCCTTCAGAAGCACCTTTCTGCGGATCGTAAAGAGAACAGGAAATTTCAGATGCGGTCCGGCTCCCCAGACCGTATGATAGCGCCCGAGATATTCAACGACATAGGCATAGGATTCCGGGACGATGTTGATGCACATTGCAAGCAGTGCCACGATCAGCACAAGCACGGGGATCAGTACAAAAGGCATATTGCTTTCCTCCTTACATGTTTATTCTACCACTGTTCTGCCGGTAATGAAGGGATGGCGCCACAGGGACCACAGAAGCTGTACGGTCATGAAGCACCAGATCACCGGTTCACAGGCAATCACCGCATTGTAATGAAACATCGGGATAAAGATCATTGCGAACAGAATCTTTCCAAAGAATTCAATGAAACTGGAAATCAGCGGAATCAGTTTGGATCCAAGTCCCTGCAGAGCGAACCGGCTGTCCAGCAGGATGCCAAGCACGGCATAGAACGGCGCTTCAAACTGCAGATATCTCGCCCCGCCGTCAATCACGATTTCCTGCGAAGAACCGGAAACAAAGGCAACCAGCCATCTTGCCCCGAACAGCAGGAATACGGTCAGAATCGCCGCAAAGACGATATTGAAGATGTAGGAATACTTCAGACAGAGGACCACCCTCTCACGCTGTCGGGCACCGTAGTTCTGGGAGATAAATGTGCTGTCCGCCATTCCCATTGCCGAAAACGGAATCATCATCAGGGCAAAGATCTTTCTCGCGGCGGTATGGGCGGCGATATACATCGTTCCGAGGCTGTTGATGCCGGACTGCAGAATGACGCTTCCGGCCGACACAATCGATCCCATGAATCCCATCGAAAGACCCTGTCCGGTCATTTCCCGGTACAGATCAGCGTCAAAACGGAAATGTTCCTTTTCCGGAATCAGTACGTGAACTTTCATCCGGATATACATCAGACACAGCAGCACCGAGAACCCCTGGGCAATGACGGTAGCGATGGCCGCTCCCCTGACCCCCATATTGAACTGCGTGATAAACAGAATATCAAGCACGATATTCAGCAGTGAGGAAATAATCAGGAATACCAGCGGCATGACGGAATTTCCGATTGCCCGCATCAGTGCCGCGCACAGATTGTAGGCAAACATCACGAGGATGAACATGGTGATCACCGAAATGTAGCTGTATGCCTCTTCGTAGATTTCAGCGGGCGTATTCAGCGCACTCATCAGCGGCCGCATCATAAGCAGCCCGCAGATGCTCAGAGCAAGCGAGCAGATCAGGCCGATAACGATTGCCGCAGCGGCAGTTCTGCGCACGGTTTCCTCATCATTCGCCCCGTAGGCTCTTGCCGTCACCAGGGCCATGCCGTTGCCGATGCCGAGCCCGAATCCCACCAGCAGATTATATATGGCATTGCATGAGCCGATGGCCGCCAGCGACAGATCGCCGAGATATCTGCCGACAATCATCGTGTCGACCGTGTTGTACAGCTGCTGGAATACGTTGGATATCAGCAGCGGCATCATGAACAGGATCAGAGATGTGAAAATCGGTCCGTGGACCAGATCATTTCTGTTTGCTTTCATTGTGTTCATATTGATTTCAGCTCCGTTACCGCTATTATATGACGCTTCTCTTCACACGTGCAGAAGAAAGCCCGGATCTCTCCGGGCGATGTCTGTATTATTCAATGATCTGCAGCTCTTTCGGATATTTGTTCAGCACTTCGTGTCCGTCTTCCGTGATCAGAACCAGGTCCTCAATTCTCACGCCGGCGGCTGCGGCGTTGTAGATGCCGGGTTCGATCGAGAAGATATTGCCTGTTCTGGTCAGGTTCTGATTGGCCTGGGAGACATCACCGAAATCATGATCCTGGATGCCGATGAAGTGACCGAGACGATGCGTAAAATCGGGACCGTATCCGCCTTCCGTGATAATATCCCTGGCCTTTTTATCAATGGACGCCAGCGTGATTCCCGGGCGGCACATTTCCTCCGCCGATTCATTGGCATTCCTTACCAGTTCATACACGCGGCGTGCCTCCGCAGACGGTTCCTTCTTAAAGAAGAATGTTCTGGTCATATCGGAGCAGTAATCATGATAGACACAGCCGACATCGATCAGGACCGTATCCCCTTCTTTGATCACCGTATCATCAGGCATATGGTGCGGATCGGCGGAATTGGCACCGAAAGCCACAATCGGACTGAAGGAATAGGCGGAAGCACCGAGCGACTGATAGATTCCCAGAAACTGCGACGCGGCTTCCTTCTCAGTGATCCCTTCCCTGATCAGAGCGCGGAACTGCGCCATGGCACGGTCGTTGATTCTGGAGGATTCCTTCATCCATTCAATTTCCTGTGCATCCTTCAGCGCCCTGGCGTTGTCAATCGCCAGCGATGTGTTTCGGATGCCGTCGGACAGCTTCGCATCATACATCGGAATCAGGAATTTTGCGGCGAGCTCCTTGTCCACACCCAGCAGCTTCGCGGGATCGACATACTGTTTCAGCAATGCGGTCAGATCGGTTGTATCGGTGATGGAAACCTTGTTTACGCCGATCTCTTCCTCAAAGCGGAACAGGTCATTCAGAAACAGCTGCGGCTGACGGGCCGCGTTCAGGTACAGTCCGAGAAACCTTTCTCCGGGATGAAGCCACTTGCCGGTCAGGTAGAAAATCGCTACCGGATCGGAAACAAGCATCTGGCTGACGCCTAATTCAGACAGCTGGTCGTATACTTTTGCAAGACGTTCTTCTTTCAACATACATATTTCTCCGTTTTCTGTTTATCATGGTAACACAACCCTTGTGTGAGATTTAGGTATAGATAGGTAAAGATAGGGGCGTAACAACCCCTTTTTGGTTGCTCTTGGACGGTGCAGGAAATAAAAAGAGTAGAAAAAAAGTAGAATCAACAACAAAAAAAAGAGGAGACCGAAGCCTCCCCTAGATTTCGTACAGGTCAAGTTCACTCATCATTCTCTTGTGCTTGTTCATGATCTCATCATAGGAGTCCACGTCAAGTTTATTGAGTGATGCTGTAACTTTACTGATTGCTGATTTTGTCGCTGAGATTTCACCCTTCATAATCTTCTCGTACAATTTCAATGCCGCATCTGCTTCAGCCTTTGCAGACTTAGAAGATGATCCGCTTGATTTGCCCGAAGATTTCCCGGATGATTTCTTTTTCTTGAACAGGTTGTTATACGCCTCTAAGTCATCTGCATTTTCGATCTGATCGAGATACATGTACCTCTCTGCAAATGAAGCGGCATCCAATCCAACTACTGTCTTATTCAAACCAAAGTCAGAAGGTTCGTATTTACCTGCTTCAATATCTTTGATGACTTTATCGTATATGCCTGCGTTCTCCATCTGCGCTCTGATCTTGAGTGCTTTGGAGTTGTTGATTGTTTTGCCTTCAGAGTCTTTGTCAGATTCCGTAGACAGCATTGTATAAGCCTGCCAATTATCCACGCCATAATCTGACTTGAATGCATTGACTAATGCGTCTTTATCGGAAAGAACACTGCCCATGCCAAGCCTTGAAAAATACTTTTCCTTGGCGTTGTTAATTGCATGTCTCTTGATCTTTTCGGTAATGTCGATCTTATACTCTCTTGCGTCTGCGGAATCTCCTGCCTGCTTATAGGTCGCTGAGTTTTGGAATGCCTCCCATTCCTTCATGTAGTTCTGACCGATATACTTGTTCATCTCAGTGCGTTCTTTCGCTGTGAACTTGTATTTCACGTCATCCTGCATGAAGTTGGAATAGCTTTCCGGGATAAGGCTAATATCACCCGTCTGACCGTACAGGTTTAACAATTCTCTGTCGGCTTCTGTGGATGTATCAATCGAGAGGTTGCCCGGAGAAAGGAAGTTATAGATCGCTCTGCCGAAAGCATTTCCGCCTATGTTCTTTTCTTCCTCGCCCTTCACATTGATAGACGGTTCAAGCAAATGCTCTCCCATAACCATGTTATAAGCAGAGTCTAAGCCGGGGATCTTTTTCGCCTGCCCCCTCAAGAATCTTTCAATAGGATTTCTTCCCGAGGCACTTCTCTTTGTTTCGTCTAATACGTTATTGATCTTTGCGCCCATTGTCGGCGTGTACTGTCCAAGATAATTGAGAATCATCTGTTCAAGTACATTTGTCATGCCACCGTATGAGTAAGATTCAAATGTTTCTTCAACGTTCTGAAGCATTGTCGTAGCAAACACAGGAGCAAGCAGACCGAACGTAATATCAAGTGCAGAGCCTAGTGCGTCGTCTCCGAATATTTCCTGCCCGTTCTTGGCATTCTTATAGATGTCGCTGATAACTTCATAGGCTTCAGCACCCGACAGCATAACACTCGCTACAGGGCCTGCCCAATCCACGGTATACCAATAATTCTTTCCGTCATTATCAGTGAAGTGGAGCGCATATTCAGACGTTAATCCAATATCCTGCTTGTATGCCTTCAACTTGTCGGGATCTTTGTCGGATGCTTTGAGAGTTCCAAGCGACGCAAGCAAAGCACCGATACCCATGATTCCTGTACCTGTTAAACCTTTTGCGAGATTATCAATGTAAGTATCAGCAGACATCGTGCCTTTGATTACTGCCGACCTGTTATTGATAACCGCATTTGCTAATCCTACAGGAGAGTATTCACCGATACGCCGCATAATGTTTAACGGAGTATTCTTAAACGGAGCAACGCCGCCCACCATAATACCCGCAAGTTTGTTAGAGTTTTCGAGTTGGTTCAGCCACTGAGCGAAACTGTTGAAGTCATGATATGTACTTTCAAGTGCCTGCTGATATGCACGAGGAGCCATCCTGTTAAGCACTTCATTCTGATCGTCAATATCTAACTTCTTACCGTCTTTAACAAGTGTCTTGCCGTCCTCAGCGACCGTGTAGCCTTCTGCGTCAATCTGTGTTGCGAGTTCTGATACAAATCTCCCGGAAGTGAATGCTTCGTCACCGAACTTGTCATTATTCATGGCCCAATCGACAATGTCACTCGCCTTCTGAAGGATGCCTGTATCGAAGCTCCGCTTGTACCTTGTGATCTCAGACTTTGCTAAATACTTACTCTGAGTGAGTTTCTTAATGCCCATTGTGTCATAGAAGGCTTTTGCGATTGCCTCAGTCTGAGCATTCTTTCTTGCCTTAGTCCCGTCTGCTTTTGTGTGATGCCGCTGTTCAGCTGTTAAGTGGTACTTATCGCCAAGAGCTTTTTCGAGAAGATATGCTATTTGGTTCTTTGTTGTGTGCATACCCTGTTGTAAGACGTTGCCGCCTGTGTTTCTGATAATTGTAGTCGGGTTGAACAGCATCATGGTATAACGCCATGACTTTCTTCTGTCTGCCCAAGTCAGAGGAATCTCTCCGCCGATACGCTTCATGATATCTTCAATCACTTCGCCATATTCTTCCTCACTGTTACACTCAGCAAGGCGGTTACGTTCTTCCGCTGACAGGTTATTAATTAGTTTATCTGTATCTTCGCCGAACTGTTTTTTGATATCTTTGTTGAGATCATCCACCGCTTTATCGAGAACATTACCTCTCTGCACGGGGTCTTGTGCAGTCATATATCTCTGCATAGCCATTACTTGTGCGGCGTTTGTTACTCCTGCTCTTTCCTTCGCCATCACCTGCTGAATTGTTAAATCCAAGTCTGCAAGCTGACGTAATACAGGATCGTTCTTGTCGAGGACTTTCCCGTTCTTTGTGTACTGGCCCTGTTTGTTTACCGTGATCTTGTTAGCCTTCTTGATATTTTCGTATTCCATACCAAGATGTGTAGCGATAGCCAAACCGACTGCCTGCTGTTGTGTAGCGGCGGCATTGTTTCTGTTCAGCGGAGTATCAAGATAGGCCTGTGCGCAAGCTCGAATATCCTTGCCTTCAAGTGCAGACTCGCCACCTCTAATGTATTCAATCCGAGATACTTTATCATACTCAGAGATCGGGCCACCTGCTTCTTTCTTCAGATCGTATTCCTGCTTTGCTTCTCTAGGCATTACTTTGGAAACTGTTTTCTCCTTGGTTTTGCCTTTCTCCCCGGTTGTTACCTTCGCATTCTCTACAGCCTTATTAAACTCCGCATTGAAGTCACTAACAGCTTCTGCATTTTCTACTGCGGCATCAGCGGCTTCCTGTGCGACTGCTTCTGTGTGACTGTTGTCCGGGTCGAGAGTAGCTTTTATGGATTCTTTAACATTTTCCTTGGCCTGCTCTTTCACCATGGGATCATCTGAGGTAAGAGCCTGTGCGGTTTCTTTTATAGCTTCATCATTAACTTTAACTTCGTTGTTCTTTGTCTTTTCGACTACAGGAGTCTGCGGTTTTGGAGGGTTCGCCGCTTTCGGTTCTTTCGGCTTGTTTACGAGTTCTCCTTTAGCATCGGCCTGCAAAGCCTTTACGTACTTATTAACGGCACGAGTAAGTTTCTTCTGATAGCTTTTTATCTCATTTGCATCCGCACCTGTGTTTTTGTATTCGCCAACCATTGTTTTGACGAAATCTTTTTTGTTAATTGATCCGTCTAAGAATTTACTCTGATTGTCGTCCAAGTAATTGAACCCATAACCTATCGCCCAATTGTTATCCGGGTTAGCGTCGTCGATAAGGTCGCCGAGATCGGACTGTATATCCATAATGGCGTTAGCGTTCTGACGTTTTGTCGACAGTAGCTCATCACCGAGAACTTCCTTTATATAGTCCTCAATCTGCTGTGTATTTTTACCTGCAAGTGCCAGCCTGTTCGCACCATCAAGGGCGTTTCCTGTGGCAAGATAATTGTCGATTGCTTTTGACAGATATCCATCAGTTGCCATTTCTTTCGGGAACAAATTGTTTTCTTTGATATAATCAATGACTTCTTGTTTCCGCTGTTCAATAGTTTTGGTTGCTGTATTTTCTGTTTCTACGGGAGTTTCAGCAACAGGTTCAGTCTTCACTTCTTCCTGCTGTGTTGTCTCTTCTCCGCCAACAATCTGATCATATGTCTGCTGTTCTTCGTTAGGCGTGGTCGGAGCTGTGTTTTCGGCAGGTTGCATGGTTTCGTCGTAAATGTCTTGTTCTGTTTTCGGTGCTGATTTGGCTTCCTTTTCTACAAAGCTATTTCTATATGCCTTAGCTTCATCGTACTGATCCTTCGGGAAGTTTTTCAGTTCTACGTCAGAATCCGAGTTTACCATGAATGCGACAGAGGGTTTGTTATGCGTTTCTCCAATGTAAGGATCACCGAACTCTTCGTTCCACGCAAGGACTGACGCAACCTTGAATCCGAACTTCTTTTCATATAATTCGTTTAAAGGCTCAGCCTCTGCGGTGAAGCAGTCTAGTGTTTTTGCTTCTGACTTAACAATATCTGATATTGCATCAAGCCATCCGCCCTGTTCGTTCAAGTTGTAAACGCTAATTAAATCTCCGTCCGGGGTAATAGAAAAACCACTCAAGCCGTCATCGCTCAAGTAGTTTCTGCAATCTTTATATCCCCATGTATTCACAGAACCATCATCATCGTATATGGTTTCCACAGGGTGGAGATCAACAAACTCCCCGTTTTTTGTAAAGGTTCTGCTTATTTCAAAAACATCGTGGAAAGCGTCGGCATTAGCGTTATCATAGACGTTATACTTTACATCTCCACGCCTTGTTTTTCCTTTAAGTTCTACTACAGAAGATTCATCATCATTCCACAACCCGTTGCTTCTACGCTGTAATTCTCCTCGTAGTACTCCTGCCAATCGTCTTTTCGTGTCCGCATCAATTCTTCTGCTTCTGCTGTTCCAAGCCTCTGTGTCAGATATTCTACGAGCCGCTTCTTGAACTCCTCTGAACTCATTTTCTCCATGGTTTTCCTCCGCCTCAATTATAGCATTGTTTAAAGAAGTAGTAAGGCTGTCTCTCCGTTTGCTTTCCAACTGTTTTTCGACAATGTTATCTATTTCGCCGAGCTTGTCTCTGTAATACTGAGCTGTGTCGGAATCGTACAAGTCGTACATCTGATTCAGTGGAGCGTTCTGATCCGCACCCTGTCCGATACCACTGAGTGTGTCACCGAGTGTAGCAGGCTGTTTCTGCGCCATTGTCTCTGCGAGTTCTTCGTCGGACGGTCTTTCGCCAAGAACTTCTTCTATTCCTTCGAGCTGAGTAACATCTGTTACAGTATCGGCAATATGGATGCCATTGGAGTTTTTACCGATAGTAAATACTAATACTGCACCATGACCTTCCTTCGGCTGTTTGACAGTCTCCCAATCCGGGACAGCAACATAAAGCCCATCGCCATATTCGTTCCCGGGAGAAGGGATAAATTCTTCGTTGAATTCCTGTGCAGAATATACAGAATATCCTCTGTCTGTGAAGTCAGCATACAGATCATTGATTGTCCTGTACTTTTTATTCTTCAGCAGTTTACCAAATCTGTCGACTTCATTCTCCGCTTCGGTTAATCCTTCGGGTTTGCTACGCTTTTCGTACTGAGCATCGGGCAGATTCCATTCAAGATACTCCTGCAATTGTGCCTTCGTACTGTTTCTGATAGCGTTCGCACTTCTATGGTCGCCCATTGAATCAAGATAATTCGCATATTCGAACAATGTCTGCGTTACGCCAAGCTCTTCATTATAGATCGTACTGAACTGACCGCTTGATTTGCTGTTTCTTCTCTTGGAAGCGTTACGTTTAACTGCCGCAAAACTGCCTGCTTCGCTTCCTTCAAGTGGTACATTCTGATACTCTTCGCTAGGCTTATACGCTTTTTCATCAGTTTCTTTTGAGTCGATAACGTTCTCTTTTACTTTGCCCTCGGTCTCAGCCTTTGAAACACTAGCATTCATTTTTGATTCAAATGCCGCACGCCTCTGAGCCTCTGTTAAGCCATCATTCGGAGTGGTAACAATCGGTTTAGCTTTCTGCTTGTTTTCCTTTTCTAAGTCTTTTAATTCTTTCTTCGACGGCCCTTTTTTCTTGGAGCTTTCGTCAATCAGAGAAGAGAAATCAAGGGCGTCACGAGATTCTCCAATCACCTCACGGATAGCGTTTGTGGTGCGTTTCCCGGAGCGTTCTATTTCTTCAAGCTCAGTAACACCTCTAGACCGAGCATCGTTTATATACTGCTCAATGCGATAGATATCTTCTTCAAGCTGTGCGTCTGTAATATATTCGGTTTTATACGCCGCTCTGCTTCTGTATTTTCTGACAAGGCTGTCAATCATTTTTGGCAACTGAGACTCATCAGCATTTAACAGTCGATTTGCAAGATTCACCTGCTCACTTACATGCTTATGAACTACAGAAGAGTTGTGACCGAAAATATCATCGAGTGCATCAATGAGGTCGTTCTGTCCTTGGATGTAGGTATTGCTTGAAGAAAGTGCGGTTGTGTCAGCATTCTTAATAGCCTTCTGCATTGCCCGTTCAGCTTTAGTAACGCTGTTATTTCCACCCATGAAATCCCTTGCTGTCTGAATTGCACGGTCAAGAAGAGTACCATTGCGGTTCGCAAAGTTCTGAATTGAATCGCTGTTTCCAAACACTTCCTGCGCAAGGACGGCTACAGTCTCGTCATACCTCTGCTGTTCTGACAGGTTCGGGTCACGGACGAGTGCGTCCAACTTATCTGTAGCAACTTCCCCGGCTTCAGCCATTCCTATCAGAGTGTCATGCAGTTGCTTGTACTGCGGTGTCCCCTGTGTGGCATGTGTAAGCTCGTGGGCAAAGATAGTCATGACAGGGTCTTTCGCATTAGCGTTGATACGAAGCACTCCGTCAGTGTCTTGGAAGCCGTCTGCGCCGTTGATCTGATCCGAGGTGAACTCCACTCTAGCTCCTACTTTATTCGCAATAGAAGCGATGTTACGCACCTCAGACGGAGACAGTTTTGCCCCGGTAGTTCTAGCGGTATCTTCGATGATATCCATGTTAGCCTGCCGAGCCGCATTCCTTGTGACCGCATCCTCAGAGTTAAGATTTTCCGGGGTAGCAAATGCCCTCTGTGCCTGTGTACGGGCCGCAAGGATGGTGTCTCTGTTCATCTGTGCGCCTGTATCATTCGGGTTAATAGCGAGTGCCTGCTCCGCCATTTCAAGCTGAGTATTCAGATCGTTAATGGTGCGGTTGTAGTCGTTATTTCCTGTGACTCTGTCGATAGTTCCCTGTGGATTAGAGACCATGCCTCTGCCGAGATCCATCACACCTGCGGATAATGCACCCGAGGCGAATGAACCTGCCGCTCTCTTAGCTGTGTCGAGTGAGAGTGCTTCTCTTGTGGCGTCGCCGAAGTTTGTTTCTCCGAGTGTTGTGTTTACGTACGGATCAAGGACTTCACCGATGGCTTCTTCAAGGCCTTCATTAAGCACACTACCAAAGGACAGTCTGTCTACGCCGGGGATTTCCGGGTTAAGCATTTCAGTACCGACTTCTTTTCCTGCATTTGCGAGGCCATACTTAACAGCGGTATTAATATCATAACCACGGTCTAATGCCTCCTGTGCGGAAGAGCCGAATACATTAACGCCCATACCACCAAGCGATGCGAGTCTTGCTGTACCTTCTCCAAGAGCACCGACGCCGTTGCCCATCATTGCTGTAGGGATCTGATTACCGATGCTCTCAGTGAAGCCACCTAAACGTGTACCACGCAGGTCGTTGTTGAACAGTTCATCGTAGCTATTGATTCTCTGAGCACGGTCTGAATTACGGATGATGTCACCGAGATGTGTGTTATCTACAGGCGTATAATCCGGGTTCATTACAGTCTCATAGTCCTGCTGACCGAATTCATCAATCGCACCGACGTACTGATTCTGAAGGTTGTTCTGAAGGTTGGTAGATACGAAATCCAAAGCCGCCGCAGGAGCGTTTACAGTAGCACCTTTAAGAAACTGATTTGCGCCTGTAGCAAGTTCCTTCGCAATGTCAGTAGGTGTCTTTACAATTCCACCCTCGTAGTCCTCAGATGTCAGCCAATTCTTAGCGGCTGTAGCTTTGTTCTTAAGAGTCTCGTTGCCCTTCTGCCTGCGTTCGGTTTCCTTCTGACGGGCGGCCTCTGCTTCGATCTTTTTCTTTTCTGCTTCAGCCTGTTTCTTCTCTGCTTCTGCACGTTTCTTTTCTGCTTCAGCCTGCTGTCTTGCCTGCTCTAACTGACGCTTACGTTCTTCTGCCTCACGCTGTCTCTGAGCCTGTTCCTGTGCTCTTCTCTGAGCTTCTAACTGTGCCTGTCTCTGAGCTTCTAACTGTGC
The DNA here is from genome assembly GCA_015058875.1 of Erysipelotrichaceae bacterium. GTDB lineage: Bacteria > Bacillota_I > Bacilli_A > Erysipelotrichales > Erysipelotrichaceae > Bulleidia. Next base: position 76,528 of record SVBN01000001.1, read on the forward strand.
TCTCTGCTGTGCGGCCTGCTGTTGGCGAGCGATATTCGCCATTTCATTGCCTGCATTTTTAAGATAATCCATGAAGTTTGCCATAATACCGCTCCCCTTTTAAAATTAGAAACCGCCTTTTCTCCGAAGCCCTGCAAGTATATCGTTCCATCCGCTCTGCTGTCTCTGCTGAGGATTTACATAACGATCCTGCATAGCCTGTGCGATAGCCGCCGCAGATGCTCTTGCAATGTCAGCATCCTGTACAGCATTGGTAGCATTCAGAGTAGTTCCTGCGAGGCCCGATGCCGCATTGTAGTAATCACTTGTTGCCGGGTTGTAGGAATATGTCGGCTGATTCTGAAGGCCATACATGAGCATGTCTCCGTAGTTAGAGAGTGATGCCATTTCGTTCTGAGCTTTCAGAGCCGCACCCTGTGCATACAGTTCAGCAATAGCCTGTTCAATCTGCCTTCTCTCGGATGCTTCCTGTAGATTGATCTTGTTGAGGTTGTTGTCGAAATTGTTATTCATGACGGTGTTTTCCATACGACCTGCGCCACCGTCTAAACGCCCTTGATTAGCAAGGGATTCACGCTGTTTCTTGATAGCCTTATAACGGTTTACTTCAGACTGATTTCTCAGATCCGTATAGTCATTGCCGATATCGGTCAGCTGATTCCTGTACTTGCCTTCAGCCGCACTGATCTGAGCGTCAACCGCCGCATTCGCTTTACTGATAGCTTCATCACGAGCCGCCTGTAACTGAGCGAGATAATCTGCATAAGCGTTTCCACCATAGGATTCTCCGCCTCCCCAATCACCGCCGCTACTTCCGCCACCGCTCCAAGAATCTCCCGGAGTATAGTTAGAAGAAGTGTCCTGTGAAACAGGGTTATTGTTGTTGTAAGAGATTCTCCAATTAGTACCGTTACTGCTGACTACAGGTACGTTTGCATAATCAGATTTTCCATCCCCGGAATTGTAGTGTGTGCCATAGCCGCCCTGCCATCCTGTGCCTGCCGCACCTGTATTGCTGACGGGTTTAATTGTCCACTTTGCCATGTGTTCTCCTTTCCTAAAAGAAAAAGCCGGGCAAGCATTTCGCCCACCCGGTCAATTTCAACGTTCCATGTGATCCATAATTTTCTGAATAGCCTGCCGCTCTTTTGTGTCAGTGGCATCTCTCAGCATCTGATCAAGCATACCCATCATATCGTCACCCGACATTCTGCTGTACGATCTCTCAGACCTGTAGCTATTCCGATAACTATTTTCATTGTCTCTACTGTAACGACCCATTGAGTCTCTGCGAGATGACATTCTTCCGCTATAGTCATTACTGTAATCACGACTATAATCATCCCCGGAATACTCTTCCATTGCCATCACTGCTTTCAGAGACTTCAGAGAGTGAGTGAGTTTTTCAATATCATTCAGTGAGTCTCTCGTCAGTTTTCCGTCATCAGCGATTGCATCAAGTTCGTCGCAGAGCATCTGTTCAATCTTGTGCATCTTCTCGCTCATAGATTACCCCGTTGTTGTGGTATCTCTTGTCGGCGGATAAAGGCCAAGGAAGTACTGAGTCTGAGCAGTCAGAGCGTTCTGAACATAGTTATTAGCCTCGAGCGCATTGATCTTGTTATTCAGCTCAACGATCTTTTCGTTCTTAGCATCAATCTTGTCTGCGCACATCTTGTCGAGCACGGACTGTACACCATTCTGAATTGCCAACCGGGTAGCGGCACTTTCGCTCTGAACGATGTTCTGTGTCTGACAGGTAGCGAGACGATTGTCACAACAGCACTGAGCCAACTGAGACTGCAAGCCATTCATTCCCTGTAACTCTGCAATCTGATTAGCATACATCTGCTGTGCGATGAGATTCTGAGCGTTGTTTACGGTAGCATTCACGCCTGCAAATCCACCGCAGAGAGCTGTCTGCACATCGCCGAAGCCTGTAGTTACAGCACTCTGAATGCCCATTGCCTGTGTGCCAAGCATCTGATCTCTGAATCCATCGTTGATCTGATTGGAATTGTTCAGCCACGGGTACATGTTATTGCCTCCACCAAAGCCGTTACCCCATCCGCCCATCATAGCGAACAGGAACAGGACAATCAGCCAAGAAGCATCACCACCGAAGCCACCAAAACCACTGTTGCCATACATAGGAGAGACAGGCATCACCATTCCGTTTTCGTTTTCAAGAGCCATGTGTTCTCCTTCTATACTCACACCCATTGCGCACTGAGTGCTTGTAACTATCTCGGCATGTTCCTCATAAACTGATCCGCCATCTGCTTCAGCTGATTGAACTGAGCCTGTGACATCTGACCGCTTGCAAGTAACTGCTGTACGATCTGCTGAGGATTTCCTTTAAAGTTCTTTCTGAACTGCTCGAACTGAGACATGATGTTGTTGTTCTGATTACCGAACTGCTGAAATAACGGATTAGCCATGTATAGACTCCTTCAGTTCTTGGATCATCTTTGCGAGTTCGTCTTTCGTTACATACACATCGTTCTTTGACGGAGTGTCTTCACGGATTGTATAGTCGAGAATCTTCATAGTAGGTTTACCTGTCTGATCGACCGACTTGAGATAAACCACCTGTGCGTCTGAATCAAATAAAGGTACTGTCTGCCCGGGTGCTACGGCATAACCCTGTGCGCCTGCAAGACCCTGTACCCAAATAATTGAGCTTGGTGAGAGATACGGATTGTAGTATGGACTCATTCCTTCTTCTCCTTTTCCCAATAAAAAATGGGTATCTCCTGTGAAGAATCCCAAGTGTCATAATGATTTCCATCTATGATAGCAACGACATGTGTTCCTGTGGCGAGGAGATATTCCCCGTGAGGATAATCTTTACAAAAGTCTGTAACGGTATAGCAGTCCGGGCACGTATCCGGGAGAAGTTTTTGCTTGTATCCTTTCTTCTTCAGATAGGCCGCCCAAACTGAATTCTCAATCGGAGGACGATGCATCATTAGCCCCTGTACGGATAAGTCCATGTATATCTCTTCCCAAGATTTTCTCTCTAGCATTGCTATGCCTCGATACACACAGTCGCTTGTCCGTATATCTTCCGGGTTCTGATTATTTCTGATCCACACCATCAGCTTTTTTCTGCAACACTTCGATAGCGTTCTTCATTGCGGAAGGCATCGGGATACCCATCAGTCCTGCATTTTCAACGATACTCAGTAGCTCATTTGCTGAGAAGCCGATAACTGATGCATCCCGGACAAAGTTTGTTCCGATCAGAAGATCAACCCGTGTGGCAACAAGAACCATCAGAAGTGTTACGCATTTTCTGACAAGGCCCTTCCATCCTGCACGGGATTCAAGTTTACCGTCTTCAGTCTTCTTACTCTTACCGAAAACAGCCGCAACAAGAAGGCCTGTAATATAGTCAATAATCATTAAGATGACAAGCGTAGTCATGCCCGAAGTCCATCCCCCATATAAATGAGCGATAGCCGCTCCGATAATACCTATGCCTGTAAAGATTACTTCTTTATTCATAATCCACCTTCTTCTTTGCGATAAATGCATCGGCGAATCCGTTGTTCTTCAACTCCTCACACAGCAGTTTTGCGTTCCGGGGAATTGCGAATGCGCCTATCTGTACCCGGTATAATCCATCTTCTCCTCTCGGAATGTAATAACTATAGCCGAGTGCCTTTAATTCTTTTGTCGCTTTAACTGCGTTACCGTAAGTGGAGTACGCTCCGACCTGCACACAGTAAAGTATTGTAGAAGGGTTTACACCTTTCAGACCCTTGTTAATCTGCTCTGCTATGTAAGGGAACATGGACGCAAGATAATTTCCCGGGCAAAGTGTGTTCGCCCAATATCTGTGCATCTGAAGATTGCCTTCTTTGTCTCCCGTGAAGGTGATCTTTTTAATGTTGTTCCGCTTACATATGTCAATGCAGAGTTCTATGCATCGAGAAATGACAAGATCTGACACATGCCAATTCGGCGCAGTGGAATCGTTGGCGCATTCGATGGTAACAGAATGGGAGTCGATCGAAAAGGAGGAGGTGCACCATTGACGTACGGATTCGGGGACGTACTGACCAATTCTTCCATCTGTGCCGATGGCATATGTCGTGCTTGCCGCTCGGGATTTGCAAATCTGACCCATAGTCTCTACACTCAGCATTCCTGCCATGTGATGGATGACGATGGTATCAATTACTTTGTCGGGTACTTCTGTATAATTCGGAGACCAATCGACGTACTGTACAAGTTCACTGTCGGGTTTCATAGCCACTCCTTTCAAAATAAAAAGGGCAAGGGTGGAATGGTAATGCCCGATGAAAGGTGCCTTGCCCTATTACAAATTTACTTATTTTGCGTCTGTCTCGGCGGACAATTACTTAAATGCGATGGTTGCGTGTAACGGATAATGGTCACTCGGTTCAACATCAACCGTGCCATCTTCGTTTGCAAGAGGAATATATCCGCTTAAAAATACCATATTAGGTGAAATTAAGATATTGTCGTACGGCTTAATCGGTCTGACTTCGGATGTGCTGTGGTATGTATGAATCCAAAGATTGCGTTTAATGTCCCCAAACATACTGCCCTGTAGGCTGATTGCGCCCCAATCTGTAAACTCGGCGAGATCCGCTTCAACAATAGCCTCAAATTCTTCCCATGTTTCCGGAGGGTCTTCATCGTCACAACCGTTATTAAAGTCTCCCATTATAACGTAATACTTCGGATTAATGTCATCCAAGTAGGCTAATATCTCGTCTATTTGATTTTTGCGGACGGTTCTAGTTCTCCAAGAAAGATGCGTGACAATAAAATGAACATTATCACCTTCTCTATTATTTAATACACAGTCAACGAAATAGAGTTTCTTCCATGTTTCCGGGTAATAGTTATCGAAATAATGTATGTATTCATACAAGATTCTATGCTGAGACGCAATTCTTTGCAGAATATATCCATCCGCTATATTGAGAGATGACCAATACGGCCTTAATGAACCGAACATGCTCTCACTTGTTACGCCCTGCGCCTCGTTCCAATACTCGTCCCACTCCACAAAGCCGAAGATAGATCGTTTTTCCTCTGCAAAAATGTTCACAAACGGTTTGTAGTCATCATCTGTTCCTATGGGGGTATTGTCTCCTAATGCAAAATGCCCGACATTGTATTCACAGACATCGAACTCTTTGCCTAGTCCATCCGGGATCGGCCTCGAAAGGTACTCAACTCCAAGCCCTTGCCATGCATTTGATGCTACTAACGTGTCGGTGTTTTTATAAAGTTTGATCTTGGCTAAATTTGACGGGTTATTTAGAACGTTAATTGCATCGTTAGATGAGTGGGAAAGGAATACATACATTTCTGCGTCTATTATTCTCCCGGCGTCGCCTGCACATCCGATTGCAATGTAAAGTTTTTCTCCTGCCGCTACAGAGATTACAGCAGATGCCGCCCCTCCTACAGTGTTAGTGCTCGATGCGTCAATAGACAATCTTCTCAATGTTGTTACGCCGCCCGAACCATTGTCTTTATACAATGCCGCATACACAGTTTCACAGCCAACGTTGCGGTTGAAAAATGCCGCCACCGACAAAACGTAATCATCGCCCGTACTTACTTCGTATACCTCTTTTGTTGAGGCACTCCCGGAAAAAGATCCGCCCCTTAAATATCTATTGATCAAATTAGACGTGGTCGCAGTACCCGTTACTCTTACACATCCTTTTGCCATGTTGTAAAACTCAAGGCCCGAAGTTGTTGAGAGTACAGTTTTAGTGATCAAGTTTTTTTCGTTATTGGCGGATACAATCAGATCAGCACTATATCTCTGCTGATGGAAAATCCCATCTGATACGGCGTTTGATATTACCATATTTCTCCCTTCGACTGTTTTAAGAGCGCAATTTCTAAACTCTTCAAATTGGGAGCGTACAGCACTTCCTGCTGTGGTATATGTTTCGCCATCAGCACCAACACGAATGTCGATCAACTCAGCGTTTCCTTCAGTTGGTGTTCCTTGTACAAGAATATTGTCAATACGTTCGTGGTCGGCATTAACCTGTGAGACAAGTCCTGCCGGGATATCATCGTTAATTGTATGCCCGTTTACCGTCTCGGCATCATCTACAATACCGTTTGCGTTTTTATCATATACTGACGCTTTCATATCGCCAGTGCCATGCTGACCTTCTGCGTCTGAGATAAGAATGAAATTCTCTCCATCGGTAGAATAAGAGAATCCTGCTTCTGTCGCTTTGATATTTGTTACGCCATCAGACGTTACGCCGTGTGCAACGAGATTGTTATTGATAAAGTCCCTAGTCTGTTTGTGGAGTGAGAATAACTGTTCCCTCGCTTCAGACTCATTCTCGGGATCGGGATAATCCGATGCATCAAGGAATCCATTTGCCGGGGTGAAATTAAATCTATCCATTATTTAATCTCCTTTACTAAGGTGTACTCGCAACGAATGCCCGATATGCTCATGTCTCTAGCCACCTCGTTATTAGATAATTGAATCGCAAACAACATGATCTTTTTCACGGAACACTTCCTTGCGAATGTCTTTGCAAAGTTTACGATAAGCCACCCGAATGTTCTCCAACTGAACTGCCCCCAAAGGGAATGCGTCTGAGGAACAACAATGTTTTCCGGGTCTTGCTCACCATCTGAATCTTCGTCTGTTATGTAACGAATGTGATGAATACCGGGGGTATCGCCTCTGATCTCAAAGAACGCTTTCTTAACAGTCTTCAGCATATGGTATGCGCCAAAGTCCATGAGCGGAGTCTGATATACGGAAGTGATAACCTCTCTGTCCTCATCCATTACTGAGTTATCGAATATAAGCAATCTGTTATTCTGTGCGTGGTAGAACTTCCTGCCGAATACCATACATGCACCATTCGTTACCCATATGTTATTCCACAGAAACCATGCTGTATTCTTGGCGGCTGTGTCTACGTTGATCCTGTCAGAAGATGAATATGGTGCGTTTGTATAATCCCACACGTAAGCATGTCCGCCTTTATCAGTTATGTTAACTGTATTACCATCATCATCCTCGTATGAGCAAACAACTTCAGATGAAGCAGGAGTATTGCAGAACACCATGTATTTGCCATCAAAGGCAATCGCTTTAGCATCTTTCAGATTCGGTTCTGACAGCAGTCCGTTTGCACGATAGCCACCATTAATATTCCGGGATACTACTCTGACGTTTCTCTCGTCCTCAATGACAGTAGAGCAAAGAGTCAGAATGCCGTATTCTGTATGTCCCCACGTCAGACGGTTATCTACAAACTGAATTGTTTCGGGCATGTCGCATCCGATATCAACGTTGATCTGAGTGGTAAAGAACATCGCCTTCTCTTCACCCGTAGTGTCAGTTCCGTACTGATAACCGATAGCGTAGATCTCAGTCGGCTTGAACACGATCAAGTTGTTATACTGTGCGCCGAAGCCTGTAATATCTTTTTCTGAGTTGCCGACTACAGCGTAGTTTGTTTCGGGCCAATACGCCGCATTGAACACATCAGAGAAGTAATAAGTAGATGTTCCATTCCCGGCAACAAACAGGCGTGAGTTATTCTGACCGCCGTATACCGCCCAATACTTGCACCCTTTAATGGAGTTCTCATACTTTGTAAATGTCTTATAAGCCGTAATAACTACATTGTTCTGACCGTTGGATGGCGCAACGTTAAAGGTGATAATACCCCTTGTGCGGTTTACGGATACGATCTTTCCCGACTCGTCACCTTCTTCATAATCAACACCGTCAATCTCTACCTTAATGTGGGTGGAGTCGAGACCCCTTGTATCAGAATCATCTTCCTTAGGGATCATGACGGTGTACTGAGTAGATGTTCCGTCACCATTAAAAGTATTTTTATAGCCTGCACCGAGACGGTTATAGTCTTCAATGATATCGGAGTGCGACCCATCCGGGGTACGGTTGATGCACACATCCGGGCAATAAGGTTCTACTTCACTGCCTGTCGTGCCGTCATACTGATAGAAATGATTGTTGCACAGGTAATAGAGAAACTTATTGTAGTTAATGAACGTTCCCTTCTTTACGGGTACAGGTTCAAGGATTGTTTCCATCACGTCCGCATCGGGGTCGTATTTGATTAGTTTCGTGCCGATATGAACGTACATTTCGTCCGCATACTCAGCCATTGCGAGAATATTTTCCCCGAAATAATGCACTCTTGAATTGCCGTATCTCTTTCCGAAAACTCCGTTCTTGAGCATCATGTTGAGCATCTTCGGAGACTGATTCAGCGGCAATGTGTAGTCCAAATCCTGTATATTCAGTCCGCCGTATCCCGGTTCAGCAATATCAAGGATCTTATACTGAGCAGGCTCATGTGTTTTCTGTTTCTGCCAAACCATCAGTTAATGCTCCTGTAGACATCTTCCACCTCTACTTCTACACCCCACATATACTTGGACTGCCTGTTTTCGTAGTCGGTGTTAAAGATATCGTATTTTGAAAGATCATCGTCAATAAAGAACTTCGCCGCAAGTCCGTAAGGGAGAATCTCCCAACACATCTCGTTCTCGTATGGCAACACATCTGTGTCCAACGATACGGTCGGGACTTCAGTCAGTTTCTCTCTTCCGTGCTTGAGGCGGAGATGATTGTTCAGATCGAAGTTTTCGGAAAGAAGGACATTGATCCATAACATGTAATATCCATCATAGTCCTTGGATGACTTCTTCTCGAACATCATGTTCTTTGCCAATTCGTAGAGTTCTTTTACAGTCATAAACCAATGTCCTTTCTAGCCTTAATTAAGCGCTTGTCTTAATCTGAAGTACGCCTTTGTTGATTGTGTCGAGGACGAAAGCATCACCTCTGTAACGGCCTTCCATCAGTACGCCACTGATTCCCGGAGGGTTGTTACGGATGAACAGTTCCTTCATCTTCTGAGCAAAGATAACGGACTTCTTGTTTACGAACAGAGCCTGTGTGCCTGCAACGTCAGCCATAGCAGTGCCGCCTTCTGTCAGAGTTGCATCGAAATATGTGTCGGGCACTTCGATAACCGTGAAATTCATGCACTTACCGACAACGCCCTTTGTCAGATCCTTCTCACCGAGTTTCTCAACAGAAATAAATTCCGGGTTTCTCAGCAGTTTTGCATATGTAGTTGTGGTGACATACGCATAGCAACGGCTCGGGTCGACCGGGATAGCGTTATTGAAGAAATGAGAGTGAGCGGCGATGAACATATCAAGGACAGTGTCTTTGGTGACAGCCGCCATCGGTGTGGACTGACCTGCGTGATGTGCCCATGTAGTCAGAGCGACTTTATCGAAGTACGGAACAACCTGTTCACCGATCTGAGCCTTTGTGACTTCACCCGTCTTCTTAGCCATCATCTGGTCTGTGTAATTGCCACGGTCAACAACGATAGCGAAGGACTTGTCACGAGACAGCACGAGTTCCTGCTTGGTGTCCTGTAATTCGGCAGGTGTACCGAAACGGTTGCCCGATGCCGATCTGTTATAGTCGTTCAGCGGCTGAGTGACAGCTGTGAGGATGTGGATGGAGCTTACACCGTTCCAATCGTAGTCAGTGTTGTACTTACCTGTGATAACGGATTCTCTTGTGTAAGCCTGCAGAAGTTTGCCTTCGTACTTGGTAGCTAAATTGATAGCCATGAGTGTTCTCCTTTACTTGCCGAGTAAACCCTCCAAGAACGGATCACCATCGCCTGTAGAAGAACCTGCGTTGCTTGTGATGTTGCCTACCGACTTTGATTTGTTAGTCGTATTTGTACGAGCCGCTTCAAGCTCTTTGCGCAACTGCCTGTTCTCGTAGCTTCTGTACGCACTCAACAGCGTTTCGCCTCGCATGTCGATATCGTCGATTACTTCCTGTGGGAGTTTCTGAATATCAACATCCGGGAATTCACGTAAAAACTGCTCAACCTGCGAACGTGCCATAGCCTGCCGGGACTGCGTGGCCTGCGCCTGTGCCTGTGCCTGCTGTGCCTGTTTCTGATTGAGCTGATTGCGGTATTCCGACTGTGCGTACTGCTGTGCGACTTCTTCCGTAACTCCGGGGTTTTTAGCCATGAAATCTCTTGCAATACGATTTACGGCAGATGTCTCTTGAAACTGAGCAAGACGGTTGGCATATTCTTCAACCGACAATCCTGCACGCTGAGCCTGCTCTTCGACCATCTTTCTGATCGGGTCGTTCTGAAGCTCCTGCATACGGTTGTAAATCTTGTCGTAGTTTCTCCCCTTCTGAGCAAGCTCGATTGCCTGTTCTTTTGTAAGGGATTCATCTGCGCCGTTGTAGCGAATGTTCAGAAAAGATTCATCCGCCGTGGGTGTGGATTCTTCCGTGGATTCTGTTTCTTCATTGGTGGAGTCGGAAACTTCATCGACAAAAAAATCGTCTGTGCCTTCGTCAATTAACTGGTTTGTCATCTCTTCGGGCATTTAGTTTCTCCTGTCGCCTATGGTTGGGCGAATATATCACTCTGATTTCTCAGTTGTGACCGGGGTTTCTTCCTCTATCAGTTCGAGGGGTTTGCCAATAAAAAACCCGCAGTGCGGGCATTCAAAGTAGTAGATATTCTGCTCTTCGATGGGTGCTTTCTTTCGCTCCATCGTCTTATGACATTTGGGACAAATCATGCGTTGCCTCCATAGAATTCTTTCGATGCTTCATATACTTGATTCAGTTCTTCGTTGCCGTACATACCTGTCGCCGCACGGTTATCCTGTCCATCCTGCATACCTCTTGTTACGCCGGGGATCATCTGCTGTTGCTGTTCAACAATCTTCTGCTGACGTTCTGCATCGGCTCTCTGCTGTTTCAGTTCGTCCATCAGTTTCCGCTTGTTCGGAATGTATTTGTCCGGGATGCCTTCAAGGTAGGTAATCGGGTTGGTAACGATGCCCTTGTCGAACAGGTTATCCATCGTCTGTACCTGTGTCTGCTCAGACCAATAGGAAGACTGACCGATTTCTACATCGAGATCGAAGTTTGCGTTCCTCAAAATCGAGAAATCAATCTCCGCATATGTCTTGTAGATAGGGACAACCTCAATATCCGGAGGCAACTGCCCTGTCACAGGGTCAACCATCGGCTGTACCGGGTTGCCGAACACGTCGTGATACTCGATATGATCCACAAGGTTCAGTGCTTTGGCCTGCGATTCAGTGATTTTCACCATTCTCGTACCGTAGTCACACCCCATGATGTCCACGATGATCCTCACGATGTCCTCATAGAACTGATAGAAATCGAGTTTCTGAATTTCGAGGGGTACTGAGGATGCCTGCTGAACGGAAACGATAGCGGATGTGTTGTTCGGGTTAGAAATTTCACCTAATGCCGCATCAGACGCACCCATTGTTTCCTTGGTGTAGGCGATAGTAGAGTCGATCAACTGAATAATCTGATTGGAGAAGTCGGGTGCTTTCACTGCATCAATGACTTTGCCTGCCATATCCATGTTGGTAATAGCGGTGGCCTTCGTCACGTCGTTGGTCAGCTTGGCAATCTTGTTTTCATCGTAAAAAACACGGGGGAAACCCATGTTCGTCATGTACACCATGCACATTGCATAGATCTTATTGATGAAAACTTGGTTCGGAATCAGTCCCGTGATCGGAGAGCGTCCGTGATAGTTGTTCGATACCTTCTCCCACGAGAACCAAGCAATCGGGTACAACTTATATTCGAGATCCGTCTCTTCCTTCAGTACCACTTTATTCGTAACCTTAATGCACTTGACGGTCGTCTTTGTACGAGGCTTGGAAATACCGAACTGATCTCTGTCATTGATCGTTGTTTTCTCTTTCCAAAACTTCGTAATGACTGTAGTCAGCTGTGCGTCAGCGGAAGATTCTTCATTGGTGTACTCGTCATCATCCGGGGTAATCATGGAGATATCGTTCTCAGAAACGCCTGCCTGTTTCGCCATATCCTTCACCTGTTTGGTGTAAAGACGCTGAACAACAAGGATATAAGGCTGTTTCTGAACCTCTGAAGAGTACGGATTACCGAAAATAATATGCGTGTTGTCCACGACTTCCGTTTCAATATCGCCTTGATAGGACTGATTCGTTTCAATATCCGGGTCAAAGTTAATGTAGACAGCCGTATCGCCATCCACGCAAGCATTCTGAATGTTTTTACGGGCCTTCGTAGTGGTCTTGGTGCGCTCGATAACCTTTTCGACTGAGGATGCAAGTACATCAGCAAGGGCCTTATTCTCTTCCGTATCGTCAAACGGTGTAATATGTACGCCGACATCATCCGAAACAAGCATCGCAATGAAGTAGCTTACTACTCGTTTGATGATATTGAAGACAGGCTTGGTCATATCGGGAGCGTTTACCCCGTACCACTGATCGCCCATAAAAAAACGCTGATTCTTGCGGACATTTGAATAGAGTTCTATCCCGGAATTAAACGATGTTCCGTCCACATATTCAGCGTATATTTCTTCGGGTTTCTTTTTAATTTCCATGAGGGTTTCCGTCAAACATCATCATGTTAAGAATCTGTCTGATCTGTCCTTTCTCCGTATCGGTAAAATCTTTTGCGGCGTCAATACGCTCCATCCGTCGAAGAGTATAGAGTGTTATACATGATGTAATCATAGAAAGAACTGCGATGACTCCAAGGACAATAATTGCCATATCAACCTCCTATAAAGTTCAAGAAAGACATTACTTCTTCGTAATCTTTCGGTAAGATTTCCTCTTCAATCGGAACATAATCAACCGCCTGTGGCATAATCGCCCAACTGATAGCCATTGCAAACACGCAGTCATCATGCGCACCTGTAGCGGCTTCGGGTCTGCCGACCTCATTCTTAACGAAACTCAATGCCTCATGGAAGAAAGCCGGGTCTTGTATTAAGTCCGCATGGTAGTTCACGATCTCTTTCAGCTTATCCAATATCAGTGGTCTAGTCGTAGAGGTGGTTTTAAAGCCGAACTTCTTCATGACATGCGGCATATAGGTATCGACCGTTTCTCTTACGTAGAGATTCTCATATCCCATCTCCTGCAATCGCAGTGTCGGATAGGACGAGAAGTTTGTTTCCGGGCCGATCAGAGCGTAGTTGTAATACCTGCCGAGGTTATATATCTGCTGAACGAACTGTCGCTCATCCATCTGCGCACGGTACTTGGCTACCTGCTTACCGCCTTCCGTCTTATCCAATACATACCCGACGAAATAGTCAGATCCTTCACCTGCGGTATCCGCTCCAAGGCAATAAACGTGACCGGGTTCGGGGTGTTGCCATATAGAGATACAGCCATTCTGCCGTTCGTAGAATCCGCCCAATTCGGTAAACTCTCCCATATCCATCGGAGGATGCACACTTCTTAATCTCTCCTGTATCTTCACGGGATCGAAGAACGGATTACCCGACTGAATGAACGCTTCTTCCGGGGTGGCAGGATACTCCTGTTTAAACTGATTGATATCGCCACCGCACAGCGTACGAATAGCGTACCGTCTCCACATGATCTGCTCATTGTCGAGTCCGAATTCAGCCTTCAGATCATTCTCTTCCGCAGTTAATTCCTCGCCGTTATACTCCCTTCTGTATTCGGGCATCTGATACCACGGGAAGAATAACGGAATATAATCGTTATCCCCTGCCACTGCGGAGTCCCACATCTGCTTGAAATAGTTATAGCCATTGGCAGTACTTTCGATTACCAACAGTGAGAACCCGGACTGAGGCAGTGTCTGCAATAGACCTGTCAGCTGATCCTGTACGGTTTTGCCGTCCTGTTCCTTCCAAAACGCTATCTCAGACAAATGCATCAGCTTATACGTAGCAGATCGACCAACGCCCTTCTGTTCAGCACTTGATACCCTAATAGAACTTCTCAAGCCGGGATTTGCTTCTTTTTCAGCAGGATCATTGGTAGGATTCTCGAACCTCAGCAGTTTGCTATTGGAGTATTTGACCATCGGCTTCAGATTAGGCGGCAGGTTATCGTAGTACCTCTTCACCATGTCGTAGATGTTATTCGTAGCGTCGGTGTTATGCGCCATGATCAATCCGTTGATAAAGAACGAAGTCATAGTCACCGCACCGATCAGTGCCTCAGTCATGGTAGAGAAACCCATCTGACGAGCTTTAAGGATAATCACCTTGCACGGTTTATCGTTGTTGTAGTGTTCCTTGAACGTCTCATACAAAACCTTCTGAGCGTCGTTCATATGGAGCGGAACAAGGTTACTCTGCTTATCGACAATCTTGAAATAAGTCTCGATATAATCCTTTAGAGATAAGACAGCAGGCTTTACATACTTCTCACCCTTCGCCTTGGCCTCAGCCTTCTTCTGTTTCTCAAGTTCGGCCTCTTCCTTCTTCTTCCGTTCTCTTGCTTTTCTTGCAGTCTGTTTCATGCCTTCAGCTTGGTATTCTTCAGTACCTGCTCGATGGAAATCTTAGCGTTCAGATCAACTCCTCTGTTATCCGAATAACCCATTGTCTTCAGAGCGAAGATCGCCCCGGTAGGGTTTTTCATGGTTTTCAGATTCTTGAACAGATCCGCCTCAATCATGTTACTCGCATACTCATGTACACTCGCAAGATCCGGGTGGTCTGCCATGTTCTTAAACATCTGCTTGGAGATCTGAAGATAATTGCACAGAGAAGGAACACTCCATTCAAGTGGATCAGTCTCTTCAAAGTATCTCTTAATCCTGCCCTCAAACAATGTGGGGTTAATGTTATCGAGCTTCTTCGGTTTATAACGCTTGTCGGGCGTACCATCTTTCTTCAGTTTCTGTTCCATAAAACCTCCATTTTCAAGAAAATATAGCAAAAGTTTAGTATTACTGAGTATTCGCCCGGGATTTTTCGATACCACCGCCATTAAATATTCAGTACTGCTAAACTTTTTTGGTTCCATCTAGGGGTGTCAGACATAGGCCGGGGGAGTGTGGGTGGGGTAAATAAATCACGAACACACGATGAGAGAGAAAGAGGATGGGGCTTTCGCACATGGAGTTCCTTCGGCCACCCCGCCAAAAATGGCCGTACCCCTGTACCCTGTGCACGTACCCTTACATTCCCTGTGTCCCCTGTGCTGTGCCTGCTCCTAGTACCCTTGCACGAACACCAAAAAACCGCATGATCAAGCCTTTTTTGGGGCTTTTCTACCCGATTTCTACCATGCCTCCCGACTGTCACTTGTCTAAACATGTCAGCTGTTTTGGGCTTGTCTAAACAAGTCACGTTTTAGTTCAACCCCACCACGCATAGTTATGCAATAAACTTAATATTTTCTCTATTTATCTATTTACACGATTTTTTGCGGTCTTGGTGGCCAAAACCCGAAAGAACCCGAAGCCCTGTGCGATACTAAGGGTGCAAGGACGGGAGGCCAAAAAGAAAGTCACTTGCACACATACATAATTCATATATTCAAGTTCCTTCTCTGATATGAGGGTATCCGATTAACAGTGAATACTTGTCTGTGAACTGATTAGTAGTCAGTAGCAAATGTATGCGTCTGTTCCTTGAAAACATATCCGCTCCGCTCCGTCCGATACATGGAGTGTCAGACACTTGTGGGTAATGAGTACGACTATCTGACGTGAGTCAATATAGCACGGCGTAATAAGCTTTCGTAATGGCAAGCGAAGGCATGTGAGCATGGACGTGGTGAAATTACACCACCCTTGGAAACGGCTTTTCACGTCCCTAGTTTTATCGGGGCTTGTGGGCTGAAAAGAGTCGGTCTGAGGGGTGCACTCACTTGGAATAGTGACTATCCATTCATGCGTATAGCTCCGTGAAACTCGGAGAGACATATAAACCCTATGGCATGTTTGCTAACTGGAGATAACGGGAGACCGTGGTAGGTAGCAATACCTATGTAGATACCAAGTGATAGTGATTTGAAGGAGAAGCGACGGAGAGTAAGGGAGTGCATGGAGAAGTGGGCATATAGCGCACCAAGTGTACATATCAGAACAGGCTGAACCGCTTTAGGGGGACGGTGTAATAATATCCCCTTCTTATGGCCAAAAAGGTCACCGAAAAAATAATCCGCCCGAAGGCGAAGGAAAGGAAAACATCATGAAAAAGACAACACTCAAGAACTCTGCTGATTTTGACTACATCGAACGTACGGTATGGCAGTACTGCAAGGCACGGAAACTCACGGACGATCGGAAAGCACTTGCTTTCATGCTTGCCACTGAACCTGTAACACTCGCTGAAGATATTCAGTCTTTCGGATATGCGTATGGCGATAAACTCGCTGATTCGATCGTGGCAATGATCGGGAGGATCTGCTGGTGTCAAGAATCATCACTCAGACAGGCACAGTCGTTAAACGTGCAAACAATTTCCGCCTCATGGAGTTTTGGCTCAATGAGAATCAACCGTATTACATGATCAAAAATCCCGATTGTGAGTATTCGGACAGATTTATGAAGGGTGTGAACAGGGCGAAGACGATATTTACATCATCGAACTACAGGACGGGACACTTGTCGATATAGTAGCGGACGATTTACAGACAGGTGACGAAGTAACAATTTACTACAACAACGGCTCAATCATATGGACACTTTATGGAAAACGCTAAGAAGCGAAAGAAAGGAAAAATCATGACTTACAGAAGAACATCCAAGGAACACAAGAACGTTTATGACATCGTAACAGAGAGAATCATGAGACAGATGGAGAACGGTATCATTCCGTGGCGGAAACCGTGGGACAATGCCAAGAACATCGACGGCACAATGCTTGCAACGAATGCAATCAGCGGTGAAGCATATTCACTGACAAATCAGTTCCTTCTCGGAATGCAGGGTGGCAAGTTCCTCACTTACAAACAGATTACGGAACACGGCGGAAAGCTCAAGGAAGACGCTGAACGGTACATGGTCATATGGTGGAACAGGAAAGCGTACGAAAAGAAAGATAACAACGGCAACGTCATCATCGGTGAAGATGGAAAACCCGAAATGAAGATTATCCCGATTCTGAAGTACTACACAGTCTACAGTCTCGAAGATACCGAAGGCGTGAAACTTCCGAAGAAGAAGGAACGTAAAAACACGCCAATCATGGACGCTGAAACAATCATCACCGACTACATAACAGCAAGCGGTATCAAGTTCGATAATACAGGCAGTAATCGGGCATTCTACAGACCATCCGAAGATATGGTGGTAGTACCTAGTATCAATCAGTACAAAGATACCAACGAATACTACAGCACAACATTCCATGAGTTCATTCACAGTACAGGCCATGAATCAAGGCTGAACAGACTTACAAACGACTTCTTCGGCGGTCACGAATACTCTAAAGAAGAGTTAGTAGCTGAACTCGGAAGTGCCTTCACAATGGCAATCTGCGGAATTGAAACACCGAAAACAGAAACGAACAGTGCCGCATACATTCAGTCATGGCTGAAAGAACTGAATAACGATCATAAGTTATTCGTGAGTGCCGCTTCAATGGCTCAGAAAGCAGTCAAGTTCATGATCCCCGAAGATACCGCCGAAACAATCGACAACGAAGAACAGGAAGAACCTGCAAATGTTGAAGAACCTAAGGTTGAAGAGACAAAAACAGAAAAGGTTGAGGAAGTCAAAGAAACGGCTTCCTTTTCTCTTCCGCCGTACGAACTGAAGAATCCCTTCCCTAACATCTTCACGGTAACAATGAACGGCGAAACAAAATACTTCTTATGGAAACCATCTGAAAAACAGATTTACGAATCATTCATGAAAAAGGAGGCTAAGTAATCATGGCAAACAACAATTTCTTCAATCCCTTCATTAAGTACATCACAAAGCAGCCTAGAATCATCGTATCCTTCAACGAAACACATGCATTCATCACAGATTCACATATCCTGCTGAAACTTACTCATAACCAGTACAAAGGTTATTTCATCGGCGAAAGCACACTGTTCCCGGCAATCTCTACTAATAAAACTTATCAGCGCACCGACAAGTCCGCCAAGATTCTCACAGAGCAGGAACACTATACAGATATGGACAAGTTCTTCTTGGGAGTACCTAAGTACACAACACAGTGCAGTAACATCGTGATCCGTCACTTGGATGGTGATTCAGTTGTATGTTTCACAGACGAAGGTATCATGGCATTCGATAGAAACCTTGTACAGATTGCAGAAGCAATTTGTGGAAACTTCTTCGGATTCTACGGAACTATGAAACCTGCGGTATTTGAAACTAACAGTAAAGACGAAGCACAGCAGATGGTGGTGTTACCGCTCAGATTATCGCCAAGCTACGCAGAAGAACTGAAAGCACTCGGACAGTTTGTGAAAGGAGAATAACATGCTGACAAGAGAAGAATATGATTGCATCACTCGTTGTTTCAACGCTTGCAATGTGTGGGGAGATGTTCATGACTATTGGGAAGACGATTCAATCGGAGTTGACATCACTTGGGGTGATTGGAAACATGACCACCTCAGATGTGATTGGATCATGGAAGAACTCGGCTATGCATTGGTTGAAGTGTACGACATCGAAGAAAACGGAAGTGATTGCTACTCAGCAACAAGAAGATACAGGAGAAGCTAACATGTGGAGAATCGAAGTATGGAGTTCTTACTCACCGTGGGCAGTACTCATTGACGAATTGTCGCAGGATGTATTTGACAGTTACGAAGAAGCAAAGGAACAGGTTGATTTCTTTGAAAAATACCGCCCCGAATACAAATACGAAATCTTTAAAGACTAAGAAAAGGAGAAAAGAAAATGACAAGAGAATTTGCCGCTTACTACTACAATAACAATTCTTACGAAATCGAATCCACTAAAGATATCTTTGAAGCATATCTCGAAGACAATCGGGGATGCTCAACTTTCCCGGAATACATGGAATCATACGAACAGGACTATGATGACTTGCAGGACAGAGAAGAGTCACTGATCATGCTGATTGAAGAAGATGTGAAGTATATAAGAAACAATATCGACGAAATCAGAAGTTATCTCGATGAACTCGAAGAAGTCTACGACTGCATTGACGAAGAGCCGCTGAAGTGGGAAATGGTAGAGGTGCTTGAATGATTAAGAAGATTGCAAGGGTGATTGCATCGGCAGTTGCCCTTTTCATTTGCGCCGCATTGATGACAGCAATGTTCTTTGGTGCAGTGCTTGAAGAATCTTATAAGTTGTATCCCTTAACAGAAAGTGAGGTGTTGGGAGAATGACAACAAAAGAAAAGATTGAAAAATTCACAGACAACTTCATCCCTTGGTGGGATAGAGACGATAACGACATGACAAATATTGACGAAATGCTTTCAAGTCGAAAAGGCAGGCGTGATCTTTATGAATTTTTCAGAATGTTTGCCGAAGACAACCTTGATTGGCAGGAAGCATTCGAATCTGCATCTGATATTATTCTCGATCTGATTGAAATTGAAAGGAGACATGCATAATGAGTGCTTACATTTGTGACAACAAAACTATTTCTTGCATCGCTGAAGGATTCAACATTTACGATACGCCTTACACTGCAAAAGATTACAAAAAACCTACAGGATGGTTGATTGACGTAAACGATATCAGAAATGGTATTGGTCAGTCCCTTCTCAATCAGAATTATGCTTCAGTGAATGCCCGGTATGGCGAAGATACGAAGACGCCAAGATTTAAGTATGAAGATATTCTTTGTACGCCTAACAATCTTATCGGATGTATTCGGTGCTATGAATATCAAGCCTGCGAGACAGACGGCTATGAAGAAAGTGAGGTTCATAAATCACTACTCAGATTAAAACTCGATGTTCTTAACAGGCTCGTTGGTGAGACTACATGGGGATACCCGGAGGAGGAAGAATAACATGAAACAGACATTTGAATTGCACAAGTTCGACAATCAGCACTCACTCGTTCTTCTGATTTACCCAAGCGGAGAGAAAGAGTTTGTGTGCTGTTCCTTCTACGATCCCGAAAAACCTATCGGCAGTCAGTGGGAGTGGGGACACTATTTCGATAACCTTGAAGACGCATTGAAGTACGGAAACAAAAAGCAGAAACATTAAGGAGGTATGGTATGGCAAAGAGTTACAAATACAGCGTGATGCTTGCATATGATGCCGGGTTTATCAGAGTCGGTTGTGAAATGTCACATCACAATTCCAAGGCGGCGGCATTCAGATCATTGCATCACTTTGAGAACATTTACCCGAAGGATGGCCATGACTTCTACGTAGAAGATAACGACACCGGGCGGTTGGTTCTCGAAATTAAACAGCGCAACAGCAAAGGCAAATGGGTAGTCATTTAAAGGAGGAAAAGAAAATGACAAATTTCGAACAGAAAATCCGCAGGATTCACGCAATCGAACAGGTTTACAACACCATTAAGAATGATAAGAGATGGGTTATGGTTGAAACAGGCGAGACAAACAGCGAAGGTGATACAATTTATCGCTACCCCTGTGAAGAAGACGGTTGGGGTTGGGAAACAGACCGTGCAAAAGCAGATATTTTCGATGAGGTTCTAAAATTCCTTGAGGACATGATAAAATAAGGACATCCCTATGCCATAAAAGGACGTACAGAAAGAGAGGTAATGGATGTTCAACGGCTATGAAAAAGTCAAAGAAACAGTAGACAAGGTAATCCTTGATTGCGGTGCAGTCATTTCTCAGATGAATGAGGAAGACGAATACGAAGGAACATTGCGATTGATAGTTAAGTCTAAGGCAAGAAAAGAACTTGTGCATAGATGTTGTATGTTAATCCTTGAAGGCTTGCCCGAAACTGACTTGAGAGAATTATTCAGTGACGAAATCTACGATGATGCAGAAAACCTTTACGACCAATTACATCATTCGTGGGGAAAAAGAAACGGGGCGGTATCATAATGCCTACTAATAAGAAAGAATATAACGATCGCTACCATAAAGAGAAACTCAAAAAGGTAAACATATTTCTGAACAAATCAACCGACGCAGAACTGATTGAAGTGTACGAATCAATCCCGAACAAACGGCAGTGGTTTCTTGATTGTCTCAGAGAATACGCAAAACGGAATAAATAAAAATTGGCCCTTCATTGGGCCTTTTCTTTTAGAGCTGAAGCAAATCGTCTACAGCTTTTTGAAATAAAGGGGGTGCTTTCCTGTATGCCTCAATCAATCTTTTCTCATGCGGAGACAAGCCGTCCGCCTCCACACCTAGCAACAACCAATTC
This sequence comes from Erysipelotrichaceae bacterium, assembly GCA_015058875.1. Lineage (GTDB taxonomy): Bacteria > Bacillota_I > Bacilli_A > Erysipelotrichales > Erysipelotrichaceae > Bulleidia. The sequence continues at coordinate 97,734 of SVBN01000001.1, forward strand.
GGGCTTACCTGCAAAGCATTACAGAACTCATTGATCTTCGTTTGAGGAACATCGACCTCACCCTTCTCTATCCGTGATATAGCCGACTTCCCGGAGTAGCCTGTCTTTTCTGCGAGAGAATCCTGCGACATTCGCATTTGTTCCCTTCTCATCTTGATTCTTTCGTAGTATTCCATGGTACACCTCCATCTTCAATATAAATCACGGTTCATCCTTATGCAACATTTTTTTCTACAGCGTTGACCCTCAGTGTACTATATGTTATTATTATAGAGGGTTGATTGACAGTAAACCTCAGAAAGGAAAGGTAATGAAACAGAACAATCTTACGAACAAGAATCTTCTCTACTACCACATGAAGGAAGCAGGTTACACAGTTGATACACTTGCAAAAAAAGTTGGAATGTCAAGGTATTCCTTAATGTACAAAGCAAGCGGCAAAAGGGAATTTACTTCCACCGAAATTGCCAACCTTTGCAAGGTGTTGAACATCACTGACGTAGTCCCTGTTTTCTTACGGGATCTAGGTTGAGGGATAGTAAACCTATGTTGACCTACACCACAGCCGAATTGGCGGAAGCTCTGCACTGTGACCGCCACAAAATCGACAGCCTCAGAAGAGCAGGTATCCTGCACGGAATCAGAAAAGGGAAAACCTACATCTTTTGGGAAAGAGAAGTCACACAGGTGTTGAAGACTCTTACCGAACTAAATGCTGACATCAGCAATGAAGAAACCATAGCCGAGACGGCAGAAAGGATTAGGGAACTAGAATGGCAACAGCAAAGACCCCTGTAAGACAGGACACAATATTCCTCAAAGACAATCAGCAGACACCGGAAGAAGCGGCGGCAATCCGTGAAGCGAAAGACTACAGTAAATGGTCGGTCTACAAAAAACTTGCCCGTGCAAAAGTCATGCTTCAGAAATCCGGGCTTAAAAAAAGCGGCTACAACCCGTATGACAAGTTTTATTACTTCGACTTGGGCGACTTCCTCCCGAGAACAAATGAGATCTTCGACGAACTCGGATTGATCGGAGTGTTCACCATTCAGACGCAGACCATTGATGGCATCGTTGAAGAAACAGCCGTCCTTCTGATCCTCAACATTGATAACACGGACGAGTTCATCGAGTTCACCTCTCCCACAGCGGAAGCCGCTCAGAGAAATCCGATACAGGGACTCGGCAGTAAGCACACCTACATGCGCCGTTACCTTTACATGGAAGCACTCGACATCGCTGAAACCGACATGGTGGATGCAGGTGCAGGAACTCACATGGAAGAGAAAGCTAAGGAAACCATTGAGGAAAAACTTCTCAGCCCTAAGCAGAAAGAACTGCTCATGAGCAACTTCGCCCTTCACGCTGAATTTATTAAGGAAGAACTTGCCAAGCTGAACAAGAAAAAGTTTGACGAACTCACCATGAAGGAAGCAAGCGGAATCATTCAGCAGATCAATCAGAAGAACATGGAGGCCAAGAATGGAACTGAAGGTAATTGATAATCAGATCATCATCCCCGAAGCAGTGCAGAAACAGATCCTCAAGTTGCAGGAGTTTCAGCTGACAAAGTTGGAAATGGACAATGAGGAGAAGCAGATCAAAGAGGCTCTGTACAAAGCAATGGCGGATCACGGTATCAAATCGTGGGACATTGAAGGCATCGCCAAGTTCACAGTCATTGCACCTACTGAGTCCAAGAGCTTCGACAAGAACAAAGTGCAGGCCCTCATTGATGTGTCCGGTCTTAATGCAGAGGACTATCAGAAAACTGTAAAGAAGAATGGATATTTGAAGGTCACTTACTATGACTGACATTGAATTCTTCGAGGATACCCACCAATACCTAGTCAACGGAGTAATAACCCCTTCCACGACAACACTCATGCGGCTCATGCCCGAATTCAAAGACATGTATAAAGGTGTAAGCCGTCGTGTGCTTGCGAATAAGGCCGCCTACGGAGACAGAATCCACGAGATGGTAGAATCTATAGCCATAGCTAAAAAGATCCCGGACGGCCTTAATACGAAGTCCTACGAAGGAATAGCAATCAAGCGGTACATACAGTTGGCAATCGAGAATGATATCAAGGCTATTTCTTCAGAACAGCTTATATGTTTCTTCCATGATGGAGAGCCGATCTTCGCAGGAAAGTATGACCTCTTCGGAACAATACACGGAGAGAATGCGCTGATTGATATTAAGACAACGTCTAAGTTTCACAGTGACTACCTCAGTGTTCAGCTGTCTATGTATCGGATGGCGATGGAACAGCAGTTACTAACAGAGATACCGAATCTCTACTGCTTATGGCTACCGAAAAAAGGACTTGGCAGATTGGTGGAAGTGCCGCCTGTTCCGAAGGAAACACTTTTGGAGAAAGTAATTCATGCCAAAGAAACATATAGCAGACCGTGACAGGTTCAGCATCATTCAGCCACATATGGATAAGTGCTACATATGCAGATCCACTAACATTCACATTCATGAAATGATCCCCGGCACAGCCAATCGGCAGAAGTGTAAGGATTACGGATTGTGTGTAGCACTCTGTCCGAGGCATCACAGCATTGCACACGAGAATACGGAGTTATCCATGTATCTGAAGTGCAAAGCGCAGAGAGCTTTTGAAGCTGAGTATGGCCACGAAAAATTCATGGAAACATTTCACCACAATTATCTAGGAGGAGAAGATGGGACACGTTAATTCTGATTACTATTGCGAACGCATTGAGGATCTTGAAATCGAGAAAGACAGGATGGAAGAGGAACGTGACGAGTACAAATCTCGCATGGAAGACCTCGAATGTGAGCTGAAAGAGGCAAATGAAGCATACGAGATCCTGCTGAAGGAAAACGCCGAGCTGAAAAGAGAGGCAAGAGAAGATAACTTCACTGTATGTGAAGCTTTCAATAAAATCCATGATTTGTACCGTGAACTCGCTGATAAAAGAGCGGACTACATAATCGAGCGCATTGTGAATGATGCCATTGAAAAAGCCAAGGATGAAGATGAAGAGTGATGGAATTGATCTGTTGACCGACCTCAATAACATAGCCAATCAGTTACAGGAAGAACTGAACACGCTTGAGGAAAGAGGCTACAGGAAGGCCCGGTCAGAAAGAGAATACAAAGTTATCGCAAGACAGAAGGCACTTGCAGAGAAGAATGCAGGAGTATCAGTAACATTCATATCTCAGTTCATAGCAGGTGAACCCGACGTCGCAAATGCAAAGGAGGTACGGGATGTCGAGGAAGCGTTGTATTACACATCCCAAGAAAAAATTAACGTCCTTAAACTCCAACTACGGATTATCGACAAACAAATTGACCGTGAGTGGAACAACGGAGGTAATAATTTTTCCGATTAAGTTACTCAGCCTCAACGAATACATAACAGCGGAAAGAACGAACCGCTATCAGTCAGCCAAGATTAAACGGCATATACAGGATACGCTGAGGCTGTTTATACATCACGCAGTCGCAATGAAAACCCTGCATCGTCACGAGAATAAGTGCTCACTGTACATCGAGTGGTGGGAAGAAAACAATCGCCGAGACAATGACAATGTCGCATTCGCTATCAAATTTATACAGGATGCCCTTGTCGAGTACGGTATCTTCCCGGATGACAGCAGGAAATACATTGAAGGACTGTACCATGAAATATTCACAGACAAAAAGAATCCACGGATCGTGGTGCACATATTAGAAGGAGAGGATAGACCTTATGGCATTTTCAGAAAACTACGTGAGACTTATGGGGAAAGCAATGGACAACCCGGAAGTGGTTGCAACACAGACAGGGAATCAGATGGTGAAGTTTCACTTGGGGATTCCGTCGATCAAGAACGGACAGCAGGTGACGGAGACATTTGAAATCATGTGCTTCTCACAGAACAAATTTGCGTTCGATGAAATCAATTCTACGGTCAGAGCAGGACGCCTTGTAGCAGTGACAGGCAGAATCTCTTCAAGGGAATCACGTTCCCCTAAGGACGGCAGAGTGTTCTACAACTACACCATCATGGCAAATCGCACGCAGATTGATGAAGATGTAGCCGCACAGCCTGCACCACAGCAGAAACCTATCGTAGAAAACGCATACAATCCGTGGGACGATAAGCTCCCCTTCTGAGAGGTGTAAATGGCAGAAAGAAGAATGTTTGCCAAAACCATTATCGACAGTGACGCATTTATAGATATGCCCGTCACAGCAAGACTTCTGTATTACGACTTGGGAATGAGAGCCGATGATGACGGCTTCGTGAATTCACCTAAGAAGATCATGAGAATGATTGGTGCATCTGACGGAGATATGCAGACCCTGTTAGACAAGAAGTTCGTCATCCTGTTTGAGTCCGGGGTAGTGGTTATTAAACATTGGTGCATCCACAATTACATTCGCAAAGACACCTATAACGAGACGACTTACAAGGAAGAAAAAGCATCCTTGGGCTTCGACGAAAACAAAGCGTATACACTCCGTGGACGAGCCGTGGACGAGCCGTCGACACAGGTAAGTATAGGTAAGTTAAGTATAGGTAAGGATAGTAAAGATAATAGTGGTCGCTCCGCTAAACGCTTCACTCCACCTACCCTAGAAGAAGTCCAAGCTTACTGTGAAGAAAGACATAACTTCGTAGACGCTGAGAAATTCATTGATTACTACACTTCCAACGGATGGAAAGTTGGCAAAAATTCTATGAAGGATTGGAAAGCCGCAGTAAGAACATGGGAAAGAAACTCACAACCTACACCACAAAAGAAAAACAAATTGGAGGATTTACCATTCTAATGGAAATGAATGAAGTAAAAGAGATTCTGACGGTGCTCAAGACGAGCTATCCTCAGAGCTTCACATCCTACAACAGCGAGACAGGGTCAATGCTCCTCAGCTTATGGTATGAGGGACTGAAAGACTACCCTACACCGCTTGTCACCAAAGCAGTACAGTCATTCGTCTTCGATGATACAAGAGAGTTTGCGCCGAATATCGGGCAGGTACGGAGAAGGATATTAGAAATCTCCAATCCCGAACTCGGACAGGCTGAGTATGCATTTGAGCAGTTGCGGATTGCTTGTCAGCAGTTGTACTCAGAGACAGATGTCGAGGACGCAAAACGAGTACACGCCACACTACCACCAATGGTGCAGAGAATGGTAAGCCCTTCAGAGCTGATTACCATGGCATTCCATACCACATCGCAGGAACTCATGCAGTACAACAAGCCGAGGTTTATCAAGGATTACAACAGCATGGTCGAAGCGAATATCAAAACATTACAGCTTACAGGAGGTGGTCATGTTGCACTCACGGCAGGCAATACTGAAGACTGAAAAAGGCACTCTCGTCGTTACCTTCAACGGAAAAGATTATGTGATCCGCAAGTTGGGTAACCCGGAGTATTCCAAGAAGCAGTTGGATGATATCAAGAGATCATTGGACGAGAGGTTTTACCTTCAGAAATGACTGACTCGGATTACAAAAAATATATCCGGGAAATCATGACAGGTCTTGAGACGCTGAGGCGGTATGGAAATTGGTCTGTATCGCCTTGGCTAATCAAGAAGTACGGATTAGAACGGGTAGAGGAAGACCTGCGGATGAGAGCAGGCAAAAAGTACCACGTCAGAGAAGCAATCTATAAGCCAATAGGCGATGCCCGTACTACAAAGAAGTATTACATTCTTGAGGAGGAAAAGTAATGGGAGGAAGAAGCAGAGGACTTGCACAGATACAGGAGGAGCGGCAGGATATGTTCCCACCAAACAGAATTGCCTTCATGTCAAACACTGCTGACGAGGACAGGCAGACTTTCATGGCATATAAGAAACGGAAGATCGGTTTGATAGAAGCTTGTATGCAGATCGCTTTTCACAATCATCTCGATGACGTAACGCCCGAACAGTTTTTAAACGAATACCATATCTGCGGTTGGGACGCCACAGTGTACCCGGAGGAGGAATAACATGAGCGAGGCTAACAGTCAGAAGTACGTCACAGTCAAGAAGGCAAGCGAGATCGTAGGAGTAGCAGATCAGACAATCCGCAATGCCATTGCCAACAAGAAACTGAATGCGTCCGTAGTACCTGCCGCCAACAACCGGGGATCAACTACCTTCGTAGAGTATGAAGAACTTATGGCTTGGGCGAGCACTCGCAAGAAACGCATGACAACCATCCCCGGAGTCGCTACGCTGACGATTGATGACTTGGCTGAGGAATTGCTCAAGCGCATTCAACATGCCTATGAGAATGGTTATAAAGCAGGCGTACAGGCGGCTAAGCAGGAATATCTTGATGCTATTAAAGGGGTGAAGACTTAATGGGAAATAATATCAGCAAGACATTACAAGAAATCGCCGTGGCAGTAGAAAAGCAGATCCCTATGACCCCAGATGTATGGGGCGATGGTTATGCAGATGGATACCCGGTGTACGACCAGTGGGACTGCCCGAGATGCGGCTTCACCTATGAACTCGATACAGAACAATATGATTACTGCCCGAATTGTGGCCAGAAAATCAAATGGTGCAAGGTGAAACATGGATGATCTTATCAGCAGAGCGGAAGCGATGGATGCTTCGGAGAAATTTATAAAGGATTGTAATCCAGATCATTTTGTTGGACATCAAAAGTTTATCGAATACATGGATAATGCTGAAATTGGGAGTTTTGGAAAGTGGCAATTTGCGAATGGGTTCAATATGGGTTTGACAGCGGTAGAGGTTGCGATAAAGAAATTGCCATCCGCACAGCAGTGGATACCGTGCAGTGAAAGATTACCAAAATATGATGAAACTGTATTGGTATGGTATTGCGGGGAGACAAGAATCGGATATTTGACAGATATCTCAGAAAATGACGTTTGGGTTTTGCATGGCAGTTTCCCGTTCAAGCATGATGAGAAAAAAGTTGTTGCATGGATGGAGTTGCCAGAGCCGTATGAGGTGGGAAAATGACAGAACACGAAGAATTGACATCTGAATAGTTTCTACAAGAGGAGAGAAGAATGACACACGAGAAGCCATCACTAAGAAAAGAAAGAAAAGTATTAACCCCCGAAAAATTGCTTCGGATACTGATGAGCATGTACCCAGAAGAGATTGCATTAGATTTATTTGATCAGATTGTGAAAGGAAATAAAAAAGATGACAAGGCTGATTGATGCGGATGCCTTATTAATGGCAATTATCGGATATCCATATGGTTACAGGGGAATGATTGAATCGGAAATTGAGAATCAGCCGACCGTGGATGCAGAACCCGTACGACACGGGAAGTGGATATACGGCAACGAATTTCATTGGTATGTTGCAAGTTGTAACAAGTGCGGTTATCAAAGAAGAACAGACATAAAAGCAGATGGGTGGAATCAGTGGAATTACTGCCCTAACTGCGGATGCAGGATGGATGCGGAATGATTCGAGTGTTTACGAGTGATTTTCGAGTAATTTTGAGCAGTTTCGAGTGAGGAAAGAAGAATGAGACTGATTAATGTTGAGCCTTTGTCCATAGTGACATGGAAGGACACAGAGGGAATGCCCGACACCTTCGATAGCGGTGTTCAGTGGGCGTTTGAACAGATGGATAAACAGCCTACAGTGCCTGCTGTGCCGATCTCATTTATCAAAGAGAGAATGGATGGCTTCTACAAAAATGGCTATACGGAATTCGGTGCATGTCTTGAGACACTGATAGAAGATTGGAGGAAAGGCAATGACACTAGAGACGGCAATTGAATTAATCAAAGAAGCACAGGGCATCGAAGCAGTTTACCATGATCCGTTCTACGACATGACCCCGAATGAAATAAGTGGGAATAAACACGATGCATGTCTGAGATTGGCACGGCAGATTCTTCTTGAACACATGTATGACAGGCAGAGGAGGAATAGAGACAGAGATGAGTCTTACTGAGATGGTATGTTTCGCTGTAGTGGGCGTGGTAGCTTGTTTCGGTATTATTACAGCAGGATTATTTGAGTCTGCCACACACGATATGAGAGTCCTTGAAGATCGACAGGATAGTCTTGAACGAAGACTGTATGTTTTAGAAAAATGTAAATTCTTTCATGACTATACGGTGGATAATAAGGCGATGAAAAACAGGAACAAGATTAATCAATTCAAGCATGAATATGCCGCCTACGTCACATACGACGATAACCTTTCTGATTTACGAGAAAGATTGTATGAGATTGACTGCGCCATGGATATCCACAGCCCAAACATGTCGGGGATTCACTATGCTCCCGTCAGCCGTGATGAACGCTTGGCGAATTATGTCACGAAGCGAGATCGCATTCTAAAAGAAATTGCACGGATCGAAAAAGAGCAGAAGCGAATCTCCGAGGTGTTAAATCTGATGAACAAAACAGAGCGTAAAAATTTCGAGGATGTGTATCGGCGGAAGACCACTTATAATGAAATTGCGACAAGACAATTCCGCTCACCACGGCAACTGAGGAGGGATGTTGACCGAGAAATATTAAGAGCGTTGTCTGAAGCAGAGGAGGGATATAGTTTATGAGCAAAGAAAAGACCCCATGACGGGGCCGAATTCCTATCTATTAACCTACACCACATAAGAGAACAGAAAGGACTTTTATATTATGCCAAAAAAAGAAAAATATATCAAAGTAAAACACTATAAGTCTTCAACTTACTATACTGTTCAGTTCTCGTATGAACATCTTGGTGAAAAGCACACGTATTCAAAAACATTCTCAACAATGAAAGAGGCGGTTCAACATAGAGATATCAAACGTGCAGAACTGATCACAAATGGATTGCCTTCCGGGTCAAGGAAATTAAAAGAATTGCTCGAAGACTATATCAGAATAGACCGAATGAAAATCAGTACAGCAACCCGGCACAGATGTGCATTTGCTCATGTCCCGGAACTGCACGAAATTGATATTAAGAAGCTCACTCCGCTCGATATTCAGCGTTCACTTAACTCTTTGATTTACGATTGCTCAGACGGTGATATCAGAACTATTTATATGGTTCTCAAAAGAATCTGCGATACAGCCATTTTGGAGGGGTTTCTGACAGTTTCTCCAATGGGGAGGGTCATTCTTCCAAAGTCAGAAAAGATTGTGAAGGAGCGGCCTAAAACGGTCTCGTCCGATGCCGATATCGAGAAGATCTTTGAGGCCTTAGAAAATCCAAGCTCTAAACATGAATCTGTATTTTATAACTATAAAGTTCTGAAGCATTTCCTTGAAGTGATGATGTATACAGGAATGCGCCCTTCTGAGGTGTTAGCATTAAAGCGTAAGAACATTCACTTGGATACAGGGTACATTGATGTTGAAAGTCGTATCGGCTCAAATGAAACAACATATGGAGTAGAAACTCGTTTAAAGACAGACTCGTCACGCCGTAGAATCCCTATGAGTTCAGCCTGTTCAGAAGTATTCAAATCTTTGATTGAGATGTCTGATAACGATTATCTGTTCACTATGTACAACGGGAAACTTTTATACGACCGTTATATCAGTACCGTACTCAGAACAATCTGTAAGAAACTTGGTATTGAATTCCACCCGTATATGCTTCGGCATCGTGCGGCAACAAAAATCATCGTTGAAGGAAAGGCCGACCCTCGCACCGCTATGGAAATCCTCGGTCACTCCAACATTTCTACAACGCTTAATATTTACTCCCACTCCAATGATGAAGAAAAATTACACGTCATTAGTTTGGTAGAAAATGGTAGAAAACCTTCATAAAAAGGCTTAATTATCACTCGTTACAGTGCTCATGGTAGCACAAAAAGACAGATACAGTTCAAGCCTGTATCTGCCCGGAATTGTTATGCGACTGATGTGACTTTGTAGTCTTTTGCCTCAACAGCTTCCTTCAGAACGCTGTCGGCGACATCCTTTGTCAGTGTAACGACCGCTTCGCCTTTTTCATGGCTGACTGCGGCGCTTTCCACGCCGTCAATCGCCTCAAGCGCCTTCTTTACCGTCGCTTCGCAGTGCACGCACATCATGCCTTCCACTTTCAATGTCTTTTCCATATTCTGACTTTCCTCCTTTTTTCCGATATATTGATAGTCTCTGTCTTCAATGGCTTTTCTGATCAGTTCTTCATCCACATCTCTGCTCAATGTGATCACTGCCATTCCGGCCGTATGGTCCGCGCTTGCGGATTCAATTCCGTCAATGCCTTCCAATGCTTTCTTTACCGTCGCCTCGCAGTGTTCACACATCATGCCTTCAATGCGCAGTGTTTCCTCACGCAGGTTCTGCGGTGCAGGAATCTCCGGTTCTGTTTCTTCCGCTGCCGGTTCTGTTTTCACATCCTCGGGAAGCGCCCGCTTTTTCAGCGGCCTGTCCTTGGCGGTGCTGTGCATGTCGAAGAGATTCAGACGCAGTGCGTTGGATACGACTGTCACGGACGACAGGCTCATGGCTGCTGCGCCGACCATCGGATTCATCTTATATGTAAATAATCCTGCGGCCAGGGGAATGCAGATCAGATTGTAGAAGAAAGCCCAGAAGAGATTTTCATGGATATTTTTTACTGTCTGGCGTGAGAGCCGGATTGCGGCCGGCACGTCAGACAGCCGTGATTTCATCAGAACGATATCCGCTGCATCGATTGCGACATCGGTTCCGGCGCCGATCGCGATGCCGGTATCCGCTCTGGTCAGGGCCGGTGCATCATTGATGCCGTCGCCGACCATTGCGGTTTTGCCACGCTTCTGAAGTTCGCGGATCACCGCTTCCTTCCCGTCCGGCAGTACGCCGGCAATGACTCTGTCCACGCCTGCCTGTGCACCGATCGCTTTCGCTGTGCGCTCATTGTCGCCGGTAAGCATAACGACTTCAATGCCCATATTCTGAAGTTCCCGTACTGCCGCAGGGGAATCTTCCTTGATCACATCCGCAACCGCAATCATGCCGAGCAGCCGGTTATCTTCCGTAAACAGCAGCGGCGTCTTTCCCTGGGAGGCAAGCAGTTCTGCCTGTTCTTTCATCGCATCGGATACATGGCATACGGAGCTGATGTATTTCATACTGCCGCCCTGCAGCACATGCGATTCATATTCCGCTTTCAGACCGTTTCCGGGAAGCGCCGCAAAGTTCTGCACCTCCGCGGCCTGCAGACCGTCATTCTCTGCCTTCAGCACAATCGCCTTTGCAAGGGGATGTTCCGACTTTGCCTCAAGCGCATACGCTTTCCGCATCAGGTCCTCTTCCGTGATTCCTTCCGCAGGTACAATATCCGTTACCTTCGGTTCACCGCTGGTGATTGTTCCGGTCTTGTCCAGTGCCACTATCTGCACTTCTCCTGCTGTTTCCAGTGATTCGGACGTCTTGAACAGCACGCCGTTCTTTGCGGCCAGACCGTTGCCGACCATGATCGCGACCGGCGTTGCCAGACCGAGCGCACACGGGCAGGAGATGACCATGACCGTAATGCCGCGCTCCAGCGCCTGGGCCAGGGTTGCGCCGGCAATCAGCCATCCGGCGGTTGTCAGTACGGATACGCCGATGACAAACGGGACAAAGTAACCGGCAATAATATCCGCCTTGCGGGCAATCGGCGCCTTGGTGGCAGCCGCGTCGCTCACCATCTGGATGATCTGGGAAAGGGTGGTATCTTCACCGACCCTGGTTGCCTGACAGCGGATGAAGCCGGATTGATTGACCGTGGCGGCACTGACCGTATCGCCTTCCGCTTTGTCCACCGGTACCGATTCACCGGTCAGCGCGGATTCATTGACCGCACTGTTTCCTTCCAGGATAATGCCGTCCACCGGAATGCTTTCGCCGGGTCTGACAACAAAGATATCTCCGGATACCACTTCATCGATATCCACTTCCGTTTCCGTACCGTTCCGGATGACATTGGCCTTCTTCGGCGCCAGCCGCATCAGTCCCTTCAGGGCGTCGGTTGTCTTTCCCTTGGATCTTGCCTCCAGCATCTTTCCGACTGTGATCAGTGCCGGAATCATTGCGGCGGATTCGTAATACAGCTCATTTGAATAAACCTGCATCACTTCTTCCGGCGACGCCCCGGCAGTGACCATTCCTGTTATCTTATAGAAGACAAATGTGCTCCAGGCAAACGCCACGGAGGACCCCAGCGCTACCAGCGTATCCATATTCGGCGAACCCGACAGCAGGGATTTAAATCCGCTGGTGAAGAATTTCTGGTTCACCAGCAGGATCACAATCGTCAGCAGCAATTGCGTCAGTGCAAGCGCTTCATGGTTGTGATGAAAGAATGCGGGAAGCGGCAGGCCGAGCATGTGATGTCCCATTGTGATATACATCAATGCCAGCAGGAAGCCGACCGACCAGATCAGCCGCTTTTTCAGCTTCGGCGTCTCCCTGTCCTTCAGCGCATCTTCCTCCGCCGCAAGCTTTGCGGATGCGCTCATGGAGGATTTCTCTTCTCCCTTTTTTGACGCGCCGTATCCGGCATTTTCCACGGCACGGATAATCTCATTGGCGGAAGCTGTCCCTTCCACACCCATGGAGTTTGTCAGCAGGCTGACGCTGCAGGATGTAACTCCCGGGACTTTGGATACCGCTTTTTCCACACGGGCCTGGCATGCCGCACAGCTCATGCCCGTCACAACATATTGTTCCATAGCTGTTATTCCTCTTATTTCATCAGTTTCTGAAGAACCTTTACAAGTTCATCGATTGTTTCTTCGTTTCCTTCACGGATATCTTCCGCAACGCAGGAGCGGATATGCGCTGCCAGCAATTCTTTATTAAAGCTGTTCAGCGCGCTGGTAACTGCGGAAACCTGGATCAGAATATCCGGGCAGTACAGATCGGACTCAACCATCTTTTCAATGCCGCGGATCTGTCCTTCCGCCTTCTTCAGTCTTGCCAGAAGCTTCTTCTTTTCATCTTCACTTCTTTCTTTATGTCTTCCCGAACATGCGGGACATGCGTTCTTCTCATCGCTCATAGGATACCCCTGCACAGGTATACTATACCCCCTGGGGGTATACTGTCAACACTCATGTGCAGTCTTTTTCCGGTCGGAAAAATATTTTTCAAAATGTGTTGACGACAAAGTTAGTCTATGCTAATATCTAGTCAGTTAGAGAAATCTAACTTCTGAAAATGCATCACACAGACGCAGAAATCTCCTTCACAGGCTCCATCACTCCTGATATGTTCTCCCCTGCGTCTGATGTCCCCTTCCCGGATAATCTGATGTGCATTTGAAGAAAAGGTTTACAGTGTCCAGGCTGAAGGCATGCGGCAGGGACGGAAAATAAGACCGCTTACCACGGTCCTTTTTTCTTTTTATCCCCTGTGATAAACAGCTTCGGAATCGCATTAAAACATCATTGACAAATCAGTTAGTCGAAGCTAACATAATATCAGGTTAGCTGTGTCTAACTAAGAGGTTGAAGAATGCCCGATGCAACTGTCGTACAGTATTGTGCCCCTACCCTTGCCGGAATCAAGACCGGCAGTCTGTTCTCCTATGCGTGTCCGCCGGGAGCTTCTGCCGCAGACGAGGTTAAACAGCTTGATGCAAAACTCTCCGCAAAAGGACTCAGAGCCATCGGGCTTGGCTTTAAAAGGAAACGCCTTCTGGTTTATGTATTCCGGCCGGATGATCTGAAGCGCGATCTCAGCTCGCCGGAAATCCATCAGCTGATGGAAAGCCTCGGATACCAGCCGGAACATCCCGGTCAGTGTCTGAAGCGTCTGATTCACCGGCTGAGCGATGACGATTCTTTCCCGCATGAGATCGGCGTCTTTCTCGGATATCCGCCGGAGGATGTGATCGGATTCATCGAGAACCATGCAACCAACGCCCTTTATACAGGTGCCTGGAAAGTCTACGGAAATGTGGAACAGGCAAAACGGACTTTTGAAAAATACCGGATCTGCACGGATGTCATGAATGACAGAATACGCAGAGGAAACAGTCTGGAACAGCTGACGGCAGCTGTCAGAAAATAGAAAAGAGGAAAACATATTATGAGCAAAGCAGCAGTTATTTACTGGAGCGCAACCGGCAACACACAGGCTATGGCCGAAGCAGTCGCAAGAGGTGCAGGCGCAGACCTGTTCTCTGTATCCGAATTTGATGCATCTTCCATCGATTCCTATGATGCATTCGCACTGGGATGCCCGGCAATGGGTGCGGAAGAACTGGAGGAAGGCGAATTCCAGCCGTTCTTCGACACCGCAGCGCCGCAGCTTGCCGGTAAGAAAGTCGTTCTGTTCGGATCCTACGGCTGGGGTGACGGCCAGTGGATGCGCACATGGGAAGAAAACTGTGCGGCATACGGAATCACACTGGCAGCGGAAAGCGTCATTGCCAACAATTATCCGGATGATGATGCAATTGCGGCATGCGAAGCACTCGGCGCAGCAATTGCCTGATTATTTCATACCCTTCTTTTTCGGGCGGAGTGATCCGCCCCTTTTCTTTCGTGCTATGATGTTTTCCGGAGGATATGACATATGAAACTTGCGGAAGCATTGCAGGAGCGGGCCGATCTGAACCGGAAGATCGACCAGCTGAAATACCGTATGGAAACAAACGCACTGGTCCAGGAAGGAGAATCCCCTTCCGAAGATCCGTATGAGCTGAAGAAGGAACTGGATGAGGCGGCTGCACGTCTGGAGGAGCTGATCACATCCATCAATCTGACCAACGCGAAAACCGTGACGGAAGGAAAGACACTGACCGCATGGATCTCGCACCGCGATGTGCTGACGCGTCAGATTGCGGTCTACAATGATCTGATTGACGCGGCATCACGCACCGCCCAGCGGGCAACCCGTTCCGAGATCCGGATTCTCAGCGCCGTGGACGTCAAACAGCTGAGGAAGGAAACCGACGCCCTTTCGGCAGAGCTGCGCCGCACGGATGCGCTGATCCAGGCAGCCAACTGGACGATTGATCTGTAATCAATTGATGTTAAGCTGTCCGGAGCGGGTATGATCTCCCGCGGCAGAGAATGTGCCGCACTCATGAGGAACCGGAGGGCAGGTTCATTTCCTTTCAATGTTTTGCCCCGACAATGCACAACTGCACTGTTATCAGTCATGTTTACTACCGAATACCGGCCGGACAGCCAGGGCGGGTACGGGGACTTTTGCCGCGGAATGCGGCTTTTTCTTTTCAATTCCTTTTCCATGAAAGATAATAATCACAGAAGGTACGAACATGAAAGAACTGTCAGTATTGATGAAGCCTGCCTCTTCGCTGTGCAATCTGCGGTGCCGCTACTGCTTTTATGCGGATGTCAGCGAAAACAGGGAACAGGCAAGCCTCGGCGTGATGAAAGATGAGACAATTGATAGTGTTGCTTCACGGATCAGGGAGGCGCTGGAGGAAAACGGAACAGCCAATATCTCTTTTCAGGGCGGAGAGCCGACGGTCTCCGGACTGGAATGGTTCCGGAAATTTGCCGCAGCCATGGACCGTTATCCGGATATCCGCGTGAACTGGTCGATGCAGACAAACGCCACATTGCTGGATGAAGCATTCTGTGCGTTTCTCGCGGAGCGTAAATTCCTGGTCGGCGTGAGTCTGGACGGATATCAGGCCAACCATGACCATTTCCGCTATGATGCAAAAAACAAGGGCGCTTTCTACCGGGTGCTTCACGGAATTGATCTGCTGAAAAAGGCAGGCGTGGATTACAACATCCTGACGGTAGTGACTTCTGATCTTTCCAGACATGCGAAAGCGCTGTATCAGTTCTATGTCCAGCATCACTTTGAATATGTGCAGCTGATCCCCTGCCTGCCCGGACTCGACGGCGAATGGGACGGTCTGGCCATCCGGCCGGAAGAATACGAAGTCTTCTATAAGGAATTCTTTGCCTGCTGGGCGGAGGGCTTTGCCAAAGGCGTCAGCCTCAGCGTGAATCTGTTTGAGAACCTTGCCGGCATGCTGAGGGGATATCCCCCCTATCAGTGCGGCATGCTGGGCAGATGCGTCGTGCAGTATGTGATTGAAGGCGACGGCACCGTATATCCGTGCGATTTCTACTGTCTGGATGAATACTGTCTCGGCAATCTGAAGGATCTCGGCTTTGAGGAAATGAAGCAGACACAGCACGCCCGTGACTTCCTTTCCGGCAGTGACTGCCGTAAAACGCCGTGCGAAACCTGCCGTTATGTCCGGATGTGCAGCGGCGGCTGCCGCAGGCAGAATATTTGCTATCTGAAGGATGATTACTGCGCCTATCAGAAGGTTCTGGATGAGATCCTGCCGGTGCTGGACCGGATTCTCAGACAATATCAGGAAAAATAATGCAGATGCGTGAGCATCTGTATTGATTATTGATTTATATTGCATAAAATATAATTGTAAAAAATATTTTGGAGGTATTTGAAAATGAATTTCTATGATTATTCCATTCTGACACCGAAGAACGAAGAAGTATCCATGAAGGATTTTGAAGGAAAGGTTGTTCTCGTTGTCAACACAGCTACCGGCTGCGGATTCACTCCCCAGTACGAAGATATCGAAAGCATCTACGAAAAATATCACGATCAGGGACTGGAAATCGTCGATGTCCCCTGCAATCAGTTTGCCGGCCAGACACCGGGCACAGATGAAGAAATCCATGAATTCTGCACGCTGCGCTACAACACAAAGTTCCCGCAGATGAAGAAGACCGATGTCAACGGCGAAAACGCCGCTCCGCTGTTCACCTATCTGAAAAGCCAGAAAGGCTTTGAAGGATTCGGCCGCGGTCCGAAGGCGCTGGCAATGAGCGCCATGCTGAAGAAGCTTGACAAAAACTACAAGACAAACCCGGACATCAAGTGGAACTTCACAAAGTTCGTTGTTGACCGTCAGGGCAATGTCGTCGCAAGATTTGAACCGACCGCTTCCATGAAGGATGTCGAAGCCTGCGTTGCTTCCCTGATTTAAGGTGAAATCATGAGATACGATATCGCGATTATCGGAACCGGCCCTGCCGGTCTGGAAGCTGCCATCACTTCCAAGGTCCGCAACAAGAATATTATCCTGATCGGATCAAAGGATCTCTCCCGCAAGATGCAGGTTGTCGAGCATCCGATTCTGAACTACCTCGGACTGCCTTCCGTTACCGGCAAGGAAATGGCTGCCGCATTCACACGCCAGCTGGAAGAGCTCGGCATTGAAATTACGGAAGAAAAGATCACCATGGTTTATGCTATGGGCGATTTCTTCGGCCTGCAGACATCCGCCAATGACATTATTGAAGCGGACGCCGTCATCCTTGCGACCGGCGTGACCGCTGGAAAGCCGTATGCCGGAGAAGAACAGTTCCTCGGCAGAGGCGTAAGCTATTGCGCAACGTGCGACGCCCCGCTTTACCGCGGCAAAGTCGTCGCCTGCATCGGCGGCGGTGCTTCCGAGGAAGAGGAAGCGGAATTCCTCGGCGAAGTATGCGAAAAGGTCTATTACTTCCCGCAGTACAAGGGAGACGTTTCCTTCCGTGGGGAAAACATTGAAGTCATCCGTGAAAAGCCGGTGGAAATCAAAGGCGGCATGAAGGCGGAAACACTCGTCACCGATCAGAACAGCTACGATGTGAACTGCACATTCATCCTCAGGGAAAGCCAGTTCCCCGGACAGCTGGTACCGGGTCTTGCTGTCGAAGGCAACGCCGTAAAAGTTGACCTTCAGATGTGCACCAACCTGCCGGGAATGTTTGCGGCGGGCGACATTGCCGGTCAGCCCTATCAGTACATCAAATCCGCAGGACAGGGAAATGTTGCGGCATTATCCGCAGTGTCATACATTGACAGAAAGAAGCGGGAAGCCGGAAACTGAGCATGTCTGATCCGGCGTTGAAGCTTGAAAACCAGCTCTGCTTTCCCCTGTATGCGGCCGCAAGAAAGGTAACAGCGCTCTACACGCCGCTGCTGAAACCGCTCGGTCTGACCTACACGCAGTATCTGGTAATGATGGTGCTGTGGGAACAGGACGGGCTCCGGATCGGTGAGATCGGTGAAAGGCTCTGCCTTGATACCGGGACCCTGACGCCCCTGCTCAAGAAAATGGAACAGGAAGATCTGCTGAGCAGAACCCGTTCCGCCGAGGATGAGCGGGCAGTCATCATCCGGCTGAGCAAAAAAGGAAAGGCGCTCGAAGAAAAAGCCGCCCATATTCCGGCGGCTGTCGGCAGCTGTATCCCGCTGGCACCGGAAAAGGCGCTCCAGCTGTATGCCCTTCTGCATGAAATCCTGAATCAGTAAAATGTCAAAGGCGCGGAATGACCGCGCCTTTTGCTTTGCTCAGAAAAATGAAGTAATAAAGATTTCCAGACCGATGCCGATCAGGATCACGCCGCCGAGCACGGAAGCTTTTCCGGCCAGCTTCATGCCGAACTTTTTCCCGATCGATACGCCGGCCATACAGATGATAAATGTGACGCAGGCAATGATCAGGGATGCGATCAGCGCCATGGTGACGTTGTAATCGGCAATCGTGAACCCCACCGACAGTGCATCAATCGAAGTCGCAACGCCCTGCACCATCAGCTCCCCTGCCTTCAGGCCGCCCGATTCATAAGACTCATCCTTTGCACGGATGCCCTCATAAATCATATTCCCGCCGATATACACCAGCAGGATCAGGGCGATCCACGGGATCAGGCGTTCAAACCAGCGGAACATTGTCACAACCGTATGGACGCAGATCCATCCGGTCATCGGCATCAGTGCCTGGAAAAACGCAAATGTTCCGGCAATGCCGAGCGTCTTTTTCCGGCTCATATACGGCTCATTCAGCCCGTTGGCCATCGATACGCTGAACGCATCCATTGCCAGGCCCACGCCAAGCAGGATGCTGTTGAATACAAACAAAAAATTCATTCCATCACTCCCGGACAAAAAAGAGTCCCTGCCTTGCGGCAGAAACACATCAGGCTTTTTCGTATCTTCTCAGCATGCCGTCCAGAATATCGCAGACATCATTTACCTGCTCGATCGCTTCATTCACCTGACGCTTTGCGTCGGAGATTCTGCTCTGGACCATGACATCCACCATGAAATTATCGAAGAAAAAATCCGCGAAGCCGAGGAACCCGTCCAGATCCAGATCGATATCCATTGCCCGGTCCACATCCTGCAGTTCCCTGGAAAAGGCCCGAAGCGCTTCCCTCGCTTCATCCATCTCGCGCTGTGCTTCCCGCATCTTGTTGCGCTTGATCATGGATATAAAAAGTCCTCCGCCCAGAATGTCGGCAATACCCCAGTTCCCGGCACTGTTCAGCATGTTCTGCGCACCTTCCAGATGGTAGATCGCTTCATCCCCTGCCGCCAGCGCTTCCAGTATTTCCTTTTTCTCCTTCTCGTATGCCATAATACTTTCTGTCCTGTTACATACTACCATATTTGCGGAAAAGAGAAAGAGCCGCTTTTCTATCAGCGGCCCCATCCTATTCAATATCCAATTCCGGCGGCACATCAATCTCATCGGAAACATATTTCCCGTTCTTTTTTCTCTGCCGCACGCATTCTGTCAGCAAATATTCTATCTGTCCGTTCACCGACCGGAAGTCATCCTCCGCCCACGCCGCAATCTGCGCATAGAGCTTCGGAGACAATCTCAGCGGCACCTGTTTCTTTCTGCTGTCATCCATCAGTATAAGCTGCCCGAGTTGACGACCGGCTGAGCGTCATGATTGCCGCAGAGTACGACGAGAAGATTGGAAACCATCGCTGCTTTCCGTTCGTCATCCAGTTCCACAGTCCCCTTTTCCTGGAGACGGTCCAGAGCCATTTCCACCATACCGACAGCGCCGTCAACGATCATCTTTCTGGCATCAATAATAGCAGATGCCTGCTGTCTCTGCAGCATCACCGCCGCAATTTCCGGTGCATAGGCAAGATATGTAATGCGTGCCGCAATCACTTCGATGCCTGCATCATCCACATGTTTCTGGATCTCTTCGCGGATGCGCTCGGCCACCACCGTACTGCTTCCGCGCAGGCTGCCGTCATCCGCCGCACCGTCTCCGGTGGTATCGATGTTCGGTGCCACATCATAGGGATAAATCCGGACGATATCACGCAGTGCGGTATCGCACATCAGGGAAAGATATTCCTTGTAGTTGTCGACATTGAATACCGCCTTAGCCGTATCCACGACGCGCCATGTCACGGCGATGCCGATTTCGACCGGGTTGCCGAGCACATCATTGATCTTCTGACGGCTGTTGTTCAGCGTCATGACCTTCAGGGAAATCTTTTTGCCCTGCGGTTGTTCCTGGACGCTGTCAGCACCGGCTGCGGTGCGGGTCAGTACCGAACGCACGTCGCCGCTTTGGGAAAGCTTTGTGGCGGCAGCCGGATTGACCGATGCGCAGAAGGGATTCACGGCATAGAATCCTTCCCCTTTCAGCGTTCCGATATACTTTCCGAACAATGTGAGCACCAGCGCTTCCTGCGGCTTCAGCACCTTCAGTCCCATCAGCGGAATCCAGCCGAATGCGAATATCAGCATCGGAACGATGATCATAATTCCCGGCCCTCTGCTGATGCAGATAAACAGAAGGATAAAGCCGATGATATACAATGCGATATCGGCGATCAGAACAGCCATGCCGTTCTTTTTTCCATGCAGTACGATTTCATTCATGATACAAATACTCCTTTATCATTGTGATATCATTTTAATATCACTTTGATCTGCAGTCAAGTGATATAATACGGCTTGTACAGGAGATTGGACTATGAATCAGAAAGAAATCATCCGCGGAATGATGTTGGATATCAATGAACTGTTCTCTCAGGATTCTTCCGGACATGACGAACAGCATACCCTGCGCGTTTATAAAACCGCAATGGCAATTGCGGAAGAAGAACATGCAAATCTCTTTCTCACTGCAATTGCGGCGCTGCTGCATGATGCGGACGACTACAAACTCTCACCGGATACGGAACAGGAACATGTCAATGCCGTGCGGATCATGAAAAAGTACGGTCTGAGCGATTATATGATTTCCGCAGTCTGCCGCATCATTGAACAGGTTTCCTTTTCGGGAAAGGATTCGGTTGTTCCGGATACATTGGAAGGAAAGATCGTGCAGGACGCCGACCGGCTGGATGCCATCGGTGCCATCGGCATCGCCCGGGCGTTTGCCTACGGCGGCAGGCATCACCGGAAGCTCTATGATCCTTCGGAAGAATACCGGAGTGATCTTTCCAAAGAGGAATACCGGAATTCCGATTCATCGACCATCGGTCATTTCTACGAAAAGCTGCTGTTGTTGAAAGATATGATGAATACCGCTTCCGCCCGCGTGATGGCGCAGCACCGCCACGATTTCATGGAGATGTTCCTCGATGAATTCGATGCGGAATGGGACGGGAGAATATAAAAATCCGGCGGACCGGATTTTTTGTTTTCTCTCAGAACAGATACTTTTTAATATTGATCGCACAGGCGACAAGGATCAGTCCCATCGCGAAGTAGAACAGCTTATCGACCGTCTTTTCATCGATCTTCTTATTGACGATTCTGCCGATCATTCCGCCGCCGATGCCGCCGGCAATCATCAGAACCAGGGTCAGCGGATTGAATGCAGGGACCGCACCGGAGAGGATGGTCTTGCCGAGGTTGGTAATCTGACCGAAGAGGATAATGAAGATACTGCAGGTTGCGGCTGTCTTTGTTGAAAGCGAGAAGAAGAAATACAGCACAACCAGATTGATCGGACCGCCCCCGATGCCCAGGAAGCTGCTCATCGTGCCGAGTGCGAAGCCAATCACAACCGAAGCCAGCGGATTGGATACCTCAAGTGTTTTGATTTTGCTTTTGTTCATTGTATAGATGGTGCATGCAACAACAACCACGGCCAGACAGATGGACTGGATGCCGCTGACAATCTTCGGATTCTCAAAGCTGTTCTTTACAGCGTTGAACAGCATATTTCCGCACAGTCCGCCGATAGCCGATCCGATGCCGAGCGGAATCATCCGCTGATAATCGATCTGGCTCTTTCCGGAAGTGATTTCCTTCAGCACCGAATACAGACTCATTGAGAATACGGTGCATCCGGAAAAGAAATTGATCACCGATGACCCGTCATTGGTCAGAAGATCCAGCACCGGCTTGATAATAACTCCCCCGCCGATACCGCAGATCGCACCGATCATGCTGGCAAACAGACTGATAAACAGATACAGCATACAGCTACCCTCCTGCTTCCCTATAACCATATCACACACCCGGTATATTGCACATCACGAAAAAGCGACCCGCAATAACGGAAATCCGTGCACTCTCACGCTGTCTGACAGGCGGCATGCGCTTTTCTGTTTCATTTTATTTTCATGTTATTTACATTTTTTGCGCGCACACTTTCAGATTGTTACATTTTTGATTTCAGTTATGTTAGGATAGTACCATATTGGATAAACCGAGGTGTGTATGAAACCGATTGAACGAGATTTATTTACACAGTTCCGATTCCTGTCCGACCTGCAGATCAGCGCCGAAAGGAAAACTCTGTTCTTTGCGGAAACGCAGACAGATATGGAAAACAACACATATAAAACCCGGCTGTGGTCCATGGATACAGGCAGTCATTCCATGAAGCCGCTGAGTGAGTGGGCCCCTTACCTGAACTATACGGTAAATGAACGCGGTCTGTTTTCACTTGAGAGAATGAAGGACAGACCCGGGACAGTGATCAAAACACTGAATCCGGCAAACGGCGAGACCTGCGGCAGCTTCAATGCAGCCCTGAACATTGCCGAAATGAAACCGTTCGGAAATGATGTATGGATTGCCCTGGCACAGACGAATACAGACTGTCCGGACTATCACCTTCTGACAGAAGCACAGCGGGAAGAATACCGTGAGCGGAAGAAAGAAGATGAAGATTATCATATCGTGACCGAGTATCCCTTTGTCTTCAATGCCCGCGGCTTCATCAACGGAAACCGGAACCGGCTCTTCCGGATCAATCCGGACCACAGCATTCAGGCGCTTGTATCCGGAAACATGAATGTCGGATCCTGGGATATCAGCGGGATGAAGGTCGTATATTCCGGTGCGGAAACGGAGTTCGAACAGAAGTTCACTTCCATGGTATGGGAATATGACGGCGAAAGCCAAGAAACACGTCAGCTGTATAACGGCAGTGATTTCTCCTTCT
This sequence comes from Erysipelotrichaceae bacterium, assembly GCA_015058875.1. Taxonomy (GTDB): domain Bacteria; phylum Bacillota_I; class Bacilli_A; order Erysipelotrichales; family Erysipelotrichaceae; genus Bulleidia. The sequence goes on from SVBN01000001.1 coordinate 120,865, forward strand.
CCAAAGTCTTTTACCGGGGAGAGGATGTCATAGCGGTCGCTTCAAAGGACGATGGCTCCGGTGATAATCCGAAGGTCTATGTGCTGAAAGACGGCGTGATGCATCTGCTCATTGACAGCGATACGGGCTTCCGGCCTTCGCTCGGTACGGACAGCCATTACGGAAAGCTGAATGCCATGGTGCGTGACGGAGATGATCTGCTGTTCAATGCATCGGACGTCAATGAAGTATCGCTGTTCCGGTTAACCGGTGCAGAAATCAGAAAAGAATATTCCTGCGGGGGAAGCGTGGAAGCGGCCGCAGTCGGAGACGGGTGCCTGTATGCAATCCTGATGCAGGGACAGAAACTGCCGGAGCTGTATGAAATCAGAAACGGAGAAACGCTTCAGCTGTCCGATTTCAACGGGAAGCTGTTTGAAGACACCTATGTTGCTGAACCGGTACCGGTTATATTGGAAAAGAAAGTTCCGGTATACGGCTGGGTGCTGGAGCCGAAGGATTATGATCCTGACAGGAAATATCCGGCAATCCTGGATATCCATGGCGGCCCGAAGACGATTTACGGAACGGTCTATTATCACGAAATGCAGTACTGGGCATCAAAGGGATACTTTGTCTTCTTCTGCAATCCGACCGGATCCGACGGACGCGGCAGTGCATTTGCCGATCTGAAACCCGCCTGGGGCAGAATCGATTATGAAGACATCATGGACTTCACGGATGAAGTTCTGAAGCTGTATCCGGCGATCGATGAAACAAGACTCGGCGTGACCGGCGGCAGCTACGGCGGCTATATGACCAACTGGATCATCGGACACACGAAACGGTTTGCGGCAGCCGCATCCCAGCGCTCCATTTCCAACTGGATTTCCGAACTGCTTGTCTCGGATATCTCCATCGGATTCATCCGTTCCATGGGACTGAAGGATATCCGTCATGCCGATCGGGAACTGTGGGATATGTCCCCGCTGAAATATGTCAATGACGCCGTGACCCCTACCCTGTTCATCCATTCCACCGAAGACTACCGCTGCCCGGTGCCGGAGGGCGTGCAGATGTTCACCGCCCTGCGCATGAGCGGCGTCGATTCAAAGATGGTGCTCTTCAAGGGCGAAAACCACGAACTGTCCCGTTCCGGAAAGCCGAAGCACAGAATCCGCAGGCTGAAGGAAATCACCGGCTGGATGGACCATTACCTCTGTGATAGCAGAGAGTCATCTGAAAAACTGTGATACTATTAAGTAGAAGATACTGGAGGAGATCAATATGTCAAAAGGACTCGTATTAATTCTGAGCGGTGCCAGCTCCGTAGGCAAAGGCGATATCCGCGAAGCACTTCTGAATGACCCTGATATGAAGCTGTTCTATTCCATTTCCGAGACCACCCGTCCGAAGCGTGATGACGAGGTTGACGGAAAGGATTACTATTTCGTCACCCATAATGAATTCGCCGAATCTGTCAAGAAGCACGAGCTGCTGGAATATACCGAATTCAACGGATATTATTACGGAACACCGAAGCCGCAGATCGACTTCCTGATCAACAAGGGAAAGAATGTTCTCATTGAAGTCGAAGCGCAGGGCGTCGGACCGATCAAGCTGAACATTCCGGACGCCGTTGCATTCTTCGTCATGCCGGAAAGCTTTGAAGAGCTGGAAAAGCAGGTGACAGAACGCTACAAGGATGATGAAGCTTCCATCAGCCGCCGTCTGAACAAGGCAAAGATGGATATGGAAATTGCGCCGCTGTTCAAGAACGTTGTTTCCAACAGCGACACCGATGCGGCAGTCGCAAAAATCAAGGAAGTCTTCATGGCAGAGCTTGCCAAAGCAAAAGACTGATTTATACCAGGGGAAGAAATTCCCCTTTTTCTTTTCCGGAATATTCCCGTCATGTATTATAGTTTCTGAAGGAGCATTTCTTTTATGGACAATGATTCAAGAAAGAATATATCCGTTCTGATCCGCTGCTGTCTCTGTGCGGGCGGTGCGCTCGGAATCGTAAACAACTGTATCGGCATTTACTTTTCGCCGATTTCCCAGGCGCTCGGCGTCCCGGTCGGACGCATGTCCATTATCATCACCCTGCTCTCGCTTGCGACGGCGTTCTTCGCACCGGTCTTTGTCCGGCTGGTACGCAGGTTTCCGATCCGCTTCATTATGACCTTCGGCGTCCTGCTGGATATCTGTTCGTTTGTCATCATGTCTTTTGCGTCGAATATCTGGGTATTATACGCAGCCGGCGTCACGATGGGCGTTGGGTGCTGCTGTTTCTCCAGCCTGCCGGTGACCATGATCCTCAGGGAATGGTACGGGGATAAGATCGGATCCGTCACGGGAATCGTCATGGCGTTCGGCGGTCTGTTCGGAGCACTGCTCAATCCGGTTTTCAGCCGGCTGATTACATCCATGGGATGGAATATGAGCCTGCGGATCCAGGCAGTGATCCTGATGGCGATTGTTCTGCCGTGCGCAATGACACTGCGGATGAATCCGAAGAAAGTCATTCAGACCGTTCCCCGGAAAGTATCCGGCATGCCCGGGAAAAAGGAATCCGTCTCCCCGAAAGTCCTGCTGGCACTGATCCTGGTTGCGGTCAGTTTCTCCGCCCAGAACGGTATCAACACCCATCTGAGCGCGCTCGGCGTTTCCCGGGGGTTCACGCTGGAATTCAGTTCGGTGATGCTGTCGGCAGTATACGTCGCAAACGTTTCATTCAAACTGATCCACGGCTGGATCGCAGACAGGACTTCTCCGTATGTCTCGACGATCCTCTGCTGTTCGATTGCCCTCAGCGGTGCACTGATCTTACTGCTGTTTGCCTCCACGCCGTTCATGATGATCGCCGGTGCATTCCTGTACGGTTCCTGCTTCTCCTGCAGCACCGTCGGCACGTCGCTGCTGACCCAGCGGGCAGCCGGGGATGACTATGCGAAAGTCTATTCCAGGATTACGATGTTCGCCTCCACATCCTATGCCCTTGCCACTTCCGTCTACGGTCTGATCCGTGATGCGGCAGGCAGCTATACCCCTTCCCTTGCACTGGTATGCATATTCTCATGCTGTGCCCTGTTTATGATCATGATGCTTTACCGTACTGAAAAACACGCCTGAAACCAGACGTGTTTTCATTCAATTTCAGCTGCATCCAGGATTTTTCTGACATTGGCTGTTCCGTTCCGGATGCCGATATGACATACAGCTGAGGCAGCCATGAACAGCAGTGCACTTACAATTCCGGATAAGGCAATGAAATGATGCTGCGGTTCGGAATGGAGACCGAACCAGACAGCAAGAATCCCCAGTGCAGAGCAGAGAACAGACAAGTTCCGCCACAGGGCGATTCTTTTCAGCGCCAGACTCTGCATCCCGGCTTCATGGATCAACTGCTCTTTTTTCTCTTTGCTCATAGTATTCCTGTCTATGTGAACTACCACACTCCATGCGGTGTTACCCAATGGTCCCTATGGGTGGTATCCTCTTCGCGGGGAGATAGAAAGGCTGCAGTGCACTCACTGCAGCCTTTCGAATGGAAGAAACAGAAAGGAGTCTCGTGTTTTTTCCTCAGGCGGATCAGTAAGCCAGTCCCGGATCGAAGAAGCCGAGCAGAACACCGGCAAAGGCAATGACAACAAGCAGAAGCATAACCTTGAGCGGTGACAGACGTTTCTTTGCCATCAGCCACCAGCAGAAGATAACCACAAGCGCTGTCAGCAGACCTGGGAATACACTGTCGAGTTTTTCCTGGAGAACCATGTAAGCTTCACCGGAGCTATTGAACAGTGCAAAGCTTGTCTTAACGGATACCCATGTTGCGGAAACCGCACCGATGACAATACCGCCGAGTGTTGTGACTGCATCACGGATTGCTTCACCGATGTCACCGATCAGGAATTCAACCGCTCTTGTACCGAGTTCATATCCCTTGTAGTAAAGCAACTTCATTCCGAAGTATGCGAACAGGTTCCAGACGACAATGTAGAAGATAGCGCCGAGCGGTGATCCGCCGGAGGACATGCCCATGGCGATACCGAGCAGAATCGGGATGACTGTACCTACTACCAGCGAGTCACCGATACCGGCAATCGGACCCATGAGACCGGCACGCAGACCGTTGATCGTCTCATCGTCGACATCTTCCTGACCATTGGCTCTTGCCTCTTCAAGACCGGCAGTGATGCCGACAACAACAGAACCGAACTGCGGCTCAGTATTGAAGAATGCTGTATATGTGTTCATTGCAGCAGCCTTGCGCTCTTCATCGCCCGCATAGAGTTCTTCTACCAGCGGCAGCATGGAGACCAGGTAACCGAATGTCTGCATGTGTTCCTGCGAGAAGCAGGTCAGGTTGCCGTAATACCAGTTATGGAAACTCTTCGACAACGCTTTTCCGGACAGTTTCTTGACTTCAGTCATCTTAGATATCCTCCTCGTCATCATCGAAATCGACAGGCCCCG
>SVBN01000036.1 GCA_015058875.1 Erysipelotrichaceae bacterium
TTTTTGACTTGGTCAATGATTATCATAGCGAAAATAAAATCCGAACCTTTTCGTTCATAAAACCCAGTGTTTAAGCCAAATATGAGAAAAGGTTCGGATTTATCAAAGGTTCGGATAAAAAGAAAAACCGTCCCCGGATAAAGGGACGGAATTATAATGGAGAACTACTTAATACCCATGGAACGCATGACCTGACGGATCTGCGCTTCACTCGGTTTTCTTCCCATCTGCATGAACATTGCACGGATCATCTTTTCATTGACGGGAGGATTTTCCGCAATCTGCTTTTCGAAGGACTTCTTTGTGAAGTAGAAGCTGATTGCAGCGCCGACAACGCCGCCAAGAATAAACCACAGTATGGAAGACCAGAATTCTGTCATTTCGAAATACCACCTTTTCGTTTACGTGTGTATTTTATCCTGTTTTGATACCCGTTGTAAAGACAATCCTTTGCGCACACACCGCCATTTTAAGATATAATAGCGGCATGTTATCAAAATTGCGAAAACTGATGCTGTGTTTTCTTGCGGCCGCAGCGGCGCTTTCCATCGCTCTTCCTCAGGGCGTACGGGCGGAAGAAACCACACAGCAGAGTGAAATAGTGCAGCCCCAGCTGTACAGCAGATACGGATATCTGATGGATATGGACACCGGACAGGTCCTCGTCTCCAAAGCCGGAGAGGAACGGATGTATCCGGCTTCCATGACCAAGATCATGACGATTATTCTCGCCATTGATTACCTCCACGATCTGGATCAGACCATTCCGATGACCAATGAAATGCTGGTGGGACTCCGCGAGGAAGCGGCCACCTGCGCCGGCTTCCGCCTGGGTGATACACCGACCGTACGCGACTGTCTGTACGGCGCCGCCCTTCCCTCCGGAGCCGACGCCTCCAATGCGCTGGCCGTCGCTGTTTCCGGAAGCCTTCCCGCATTCATCGACCTGATGAATCAGAAAGCGAAAGAACTCGGCATGACCGGAACGCATTTCACCAATGCGACCGGACTTCACAACGAAGATCATTACAGCACCTGCAAGGATATGGCGACGCTGATGAAATACTGCATGGAACACGAGCTGTTCCGCGAGATCATCGCCGCACGAACATATAAAACCGGAAGACTGTATACCCATTACTTCGGCGTATCGATGCGCTCCAGCGTCTGGTATTACATCAACATCGAAGGTACCGGCGGCTATACCATTCCCGGATTCGAAGGCGGCAAAACCGGCTACACGCATCCCGCCGGAAGATGCATGGTATCTGCCGCTACCGTAAACGGCATGCATCTGATCAGTGTTGTCGGATACAGCCTCGGCGCCACAACCCATGTCATCGATACCCAGACGCTCTACCGCTGGGCCGGTGAGAATTATCAGCAGTATACGCTGGCTTATGCCGGTACCCGGCTGGCATCCATCAATATTCTGGATGCCGATCCGGAGGAGAATACAATCAAGGTCACCCTGCCGGATGATGTTGTCTATGACCTCCCAGCCGGCGTGCAGGCGGAGACAAAGTCTGAATTCATTGAAGAAATCCAGGCGCCTGTCGAAAAAGGCACCGAGCTTGGCTCATATAAAATCGAAGTCGGCGGCGAAACGGTCTATGAGATGATCTTCACTGCCCAGAAGACCTACGAGTTCAACAACTACACCTATTACCGCAATCAGATTTACGAGCGTCTCGGCAGATATGCCTTCGTACCGGCAGCTCTGATGCTTGCCTTCCTCCTGCTGATCCTGCTGTTCCGGATGATCCGCAGGATTACCGGAAAGGTCCGCATCCGGCACCGTCTGGAGGAACGCGAGGAACAGTATGATGAAGAAGATCTCGATATCACTTCCTCATTCCGGAAGCTGAACGACTATACCGAAGAATGGGAGCTTCCCTTCCAGCACAATAACGAATAAAACAGGCTGATGTGCCTGTTTTTTTCTTATGCTGAAGGAAAAGACAGCCGCAGAGTCCTTTCCCTGAAACTATTCCGCAGAGAAAGAACACTCCCATGTCCCGTGAATTTTCAGCGGCTGATCCGCCTTTTTGAGTCCTTCCAGTTCCGTAATAATCAGCGTATATCTGCCTCCCGCAGGAATATCCGCACGCAGAGTTACGCATGCTGTTCCGTCTTTGATCACGGCCGCATCGCCCGCTTCCGCGGGTATGACAACGCCGTCTTCGTCCTGCAGTTCATATTCCGTAATTCTGATCAATTCCAGTTCCCTGTAAGGAAACATTTCCTTATCCGCAAATGTTATTCCGGCAATGATCCTGCCGTCCTTCCGCTCTGCGGAAATCATAATCTCTTCATCCGCATCTTCATAGGCCGTACCGGTCACTGCTCCGATCGGATTCTTCACGTCGCGGAAATACCCCTGCAGTTTTCCGTATGCCAGACCGCTCACACCGGCCAGTGCAAAGCAGATCAGAAACAGCGCGGACACGGACGCCGGACGCAGGCGGAAGCCTGCCTTTCCGCCTTCCTGCATTCTTGACGTGCATTGTGCGGCAATGCGCTCCTTCATCACTTCCGGTATTTCAATTTTCATGACTTCTTCTTTCAGCATTCCGGTTTCCATTCAGATATCCTCCTTCCGATATGCTTCTTTCAGCAGATCTCTCCCCTTTTTCAGCCGCATCTTCACCGCCGAATCCGTCCGGCGGATCATGCCGGCAATTTCATGTACGCTGTATCCTTCGACATAATGCAGAACCAGTACACTGCGGTATCTGCTGTCCAGTCGCATCAGCGCATCCAGAATCTGCGGATTCTGTGTGTCCCGCGCATACGCGTGCACTTCATCAATCTCCTCTTCAGGATGTCTTTTTCTGAATCTCAGCATATCCCGGCACTGATTGGCGGCTGTTTTCAGCAGCCATGCTTTCCTGTGTTCCTCATCATGCAGCGCCGGCTGTTTCCGCAGATACTTCAGATAGGTTTCCTGTACGGCATCCTCGGCATCCGATGCATTTCCGAGCATGATGAGACAGCAGCGGAACAGCATGTTCCCGTAGTCTTCCACAAGCTTTTCAATATTCTCTTTTTCCATCGCCCTGTGATTTCATCCCCTTTCACTTCATACACGTTCAAACCGCATTTCAAGTCAGCTGATTTCCGCTTTTTTTACAAGAAAAAAACTGCCCCGAAGGACAGTTTCGCTTTTGTGCTGCCAGAGAGGTTTGATATGTTCCCTCTTCTGTAGAGGTGGGTGTTCTTGGTCAATCGTCAGGATTCCCGGCCGTACCGGGCATTCAACACGGATATCTCCAGTCAGAACTCCCTTATATCAAAATGTAGGAAAAATATGTTGGCCTCTCTGTAACCAAAACATATCATACAGGTTTATGTCTGTACAGTCTTGACAATCAGGCTTTTTTTGCTTTCTCGGATATTTCAATGCCGAGGATATCGAGCTGTGCCTGATCAACAACGTTCGGCGATTCGCTCATCAGATCCATGGAGCTGTTGGTTGTCGGGAATGCGACAACATCGCGGATGTTTTCCGTACCGGCAAGAACCATCGTCAGACGTTCCAGACCGATGCCGACGCCGCCGTGCGGCGGAGTGCCGTAGCGGAATGCATCCAGGAAGAAGCCGAAGCGGGCTTTTGCCTGTTCCATCGTCAGGCCGATGGATTCAAATACTTTGGCCTGCAGTTCCTGATCGTGAATACGGATGGAACCGGAAAGCAGTTCATAGCCGTTGAGCACGAGGTCATAGGCGCGGGAGCTGACATTTGCCGGATCGGAGAACAGCTTATCGACATCCTCCGCCTTCGGTGCGGTGAACGGATGGTGCTGGGCAACCCAGCGCTGTTCGTCCTCGCTCCATTCAAACATCGGGAAGTCCGTTACCCACAGGAACTTATAGACATTCTCCGGAATCAGATTCAGCTCATGTCCGAGTCTGACTCTCAATGCGCCGAGGGCAGCTTCGGAAATCTTCGCCTGATCCGCAACGATCAGAACCAGATCGTCATCCTGCATATCGAGCTCTTTCTTCAGAGCTTCCGTCTCGGCTTCGCTGATGCCCTTTGCGATGGATCCGGATACCGTTCCGTTTTCCATCTTCAGCCATGCCAGCGCCTTTGCCCGGAAGCCGTGCTTGATGAAGTCCTGGAGCTGGTCCAGCTTCTTGCGGGAATACTGGGAAGCCGCATGCTCGAACTTCAGCGCATTGACTTCGCCGCCGTTGTCGACAACAGAACGGAATACATGGAATTCCGTATCTGCGAACAGGGATGTCACGTCATGGATTTCATTGCCGAAGCGCAGATCCGGTTTGTCGGTTCCGTATCTCTTCATGCACTCTTTCCACGGCATGCGCACAAATTTATCTTCCAGTTCCACGCCCTTGACGCCGAGGAAAATATCATGCATCAGCTTTTCGACGATATGCCATACATCCTCTTCCTCCACGAAGCTCATCTCGATATCGATCTGGGTGAATTCCGGCTGTCTGTCGGCACGCAGGTCCTCATCGCGGAAGCATCTGGCAATCTGGAAATAACGCTCCATGCCGCCGATCATAAGCAGCTGCTTGTAGATCTGCGGTGACTGCGGCAGTGCCCAGAACTTGCCGTTGTAGATACGGGAAGGAACGAGGTAGTCTCTGGCGCCTTCCGGCGTGCTTCTGGCCAGGATCGGTGTTTCGACTTCGATGAAGCCTTCCTGATCCAGGGTGTTTCTTGCGATCATGCAGATCTTGTGGCGCAGAATCATGTTCTTCTGCAGGACGGGTCTTCTCAGATCGAGATATCTGTACTTCAGACGGGTGTCTTCCAGTGTGTCCGTATCATCCGCAATGGTGATCGGCGGCGTTTCCGCAGAGTTGATGATCCTCACGGATTCCGCATGAACTTCGATTTCACCGGTTTCCAGCTTCGGATTCTTCTGGCTTCTTTCCTGCACGGTGCCTGTAACCTGCAGGATGTATTCGCTTCTGACTTCCTTTACCTGCTGGCTCAGATTCTCGTCAAAGACGATCTGAACCAGGCCTGATCTGTCTCTCAGGTCCACAAAGACGAGCGCGCCGAGATTTCTTCTCCGGCTGACCCATCCGACCAGCGTGACCTTTTTCCCCGCATCCGCAAGACGCAGGGTTCCGTTGCCGCATGTTCTTTCCATCAGTTATTCTTCTCCCATTCTCTGATTGTTTCCGCAAGTTTTTCCAGGGAAACTGTTTTCTGTACTTTATCCTTCGCACATTTCACATTGGCTTCGCCCTTTGCCAGTTCCTCTTCTCCGAGGATCACCGTAAACGGTGCGCCGGAGCGGTCGGCGCTTTTGAACTGCGCCTTGAGCGAGCGCGTCGTGAGATTCACTTCGGTCACAAATCCCTGATGTCTCAGGTCTTCCGCGATCTTCAGCGGTGCGGAGCCGGTATTGCCGAGTGAAATGATATAAATATCAGCGTTATTTGTATCCGGAACGGAGAATCCTTCCTCAACCGCAAGGTTGAGCAGGCGTTCCAGACCGATCGCAAAACCCATTCCTGACATCTGCGGTCCGCCGAAGTATTCAACCAGATGATCATATCTGCCGCCGGCAAATACGGTCGCCTGGGCGCCGGAATCCGGTCTTGTCGACTGAACTTCAAATACCGTATGCGTGTAATAGTCCAGGCCTCTGACCAGACGGTCGTCGATCTCATACTCGATTCCCATCGCGTCCAGTGCATCCAGCACCTGGCGGAAATATGCGGATGATTCCTCATTCAGATAATCGCTCAGACGCGGTGCATCCTTCATTGCCGGGTGATCATGGTCCACCTTGCAGTCGAGAATGCGCAGCGGATTCTGCACATACCTTCTGCTGCAGTCCGCACATAAGGTATCCAGATGCGGTGCGAAATACTCCTTCAACGCGTTTCTGTAGGCCGTGCGGCTTTCATCATCGCCGAGCGTATTGATCAGCACCTTCACGCTGGAAATGCCCATGGCTCTGACAATGTCGATGCCCAGGGCAATCGTTTCGGCATCGATCAGCGGTGATTTGACGCCGATGGTTTCCACACCGAACTGTGTGAACTGGCGCTGTCTGCCCTTCTGGGGACGCTCGTGGCGGAACATCGGACCCATGTAATAGAATTTTGCCGGCAGTTCCATGGAACCGTACAGCTTGTGCTGATCGAATGCACGGATAACACCGGCCGTTCCTTCCGGGCGCAGTGTATAGGAATCGGAGCCGGGCGTGAACGTGTACATTTCCTTGTTCACCATGTCGGAGCTGTCGTTTTCCCTGGCGAATACCCTGGTATCTTCAAAATACGGGGTTCTGATCTCCCGGAACCGGTATCCGGCAGTAATCTTCCGGATCCTGTTTTCCATTTCCTGCCAGGCGCCGATTTCATCCGGCAGGATATCATACGTTCCCCGGGGTGTCTGGTAATTCATAGTTCTCCTCCCTTTCTGTAAAAAAACAAAGCGTCCTCATCCAAGGACGCTGTATGCGTGGTACCACCTTAGTTCATGACGTGTCATGCGCTTTATCCCTTAACGCGGGTATACGGGTAAACCTACTGAATTCAGAATACCTTCTCGGAAGTGTCTTTCCCAGGGTTCAGACCGGTGCTTTCACCATGCCACCGTCGCTTTTCCGCCCTCTGCCGGGGATTTCTCCGTCATCAAATTTACAAGTGGAATTATACTCTCACTCAGAGCTTTGCTCAAGTGATTAATGTGAATTGCGCTCAACGCTGATCACCGATTCGATTTTACGGAGATTGGCGATCAGATTCTGAAGCTGATCGAGATTTCTGACCGATACATTCATCTTGATCGTGCTGGTCAGATTCTCGCGGTTGACCGATGCGCTGACCTGATTCATCGGCGTCTTGAACTGCGATGTGCAGGTCACGATATCGGTAAGCAGGAAGTTTCTGTCGTGGGCGACAATCGTCAGATTGCTTTCATAAGTACGGTCGGTATCTTCCGTATCCCATTCCACGGAGATCATGCGCTGGGTCATGCCGGCGATGTTCCGGCAGTCGGCACGATGCACCTTGACGCCTTCATTCTTGGTGATATATCCGCGGATTTCGTCGCCGTATACCGGGTTGCAGCACTGGGCAAGCGTCATCTTCATCGACTCGATGCCCGGCACGATGATGCCGTTGTGCGAGGTCTGCTTGCGCTTCGGCGCTTCCCGGGCGAGAATGCGGCTGAGCATTTCATCCGCGACGCTGCGCTTTTCATTCGTCAGCTTTTCGACAACCTTGACCGGATTGATGGATTTGACGGCGATCGCATAGAACAGATCGTTGATATCCTTCATCTTGAATTCCGGAAGTGCCGCTTCCAGACGCCGCTTTTCCACATATTCATCCGGATCGAATCCGCGTCTTTTCAGCTCATCGATCAGGATCTTTTCGCCGGCAGGTATCTTCTCCGCCTTTTTCTCATTCTCCTTGTGCTGGAGATAGGCGCGGATCTTGTTTCTGGCCTGGTTTGTCTTGACGATCTTCAGCCAGTCCTCGGACGGACCGGTGCCCTTCATCGTCTTGATCTGAACGACGTCGCCGGTATGCAGCTCCGTATTCAGCGGCACCATGGCATCGTTGACAATCGCTCCGACCGCAGTGTGACCGACTTCCGTATGCACGCGGTAGGCAAAATCGATCGGGGTAGCCCCGTTGGGCAGGTCGATGACCCTTCCCATCGGCGTCATGACATAGACGCTGGTCTCAAAGACGTCCCGGCGCAGAGAGTCCATATATTCGCTGGCGGATTCATTGTCGCCCGCAAATTCCGCAAAGTCGCGGAACAGCGAGAGCTTTTCCTCAATTTCCTTCTGTTCGGTCTTGGCGTCATACCGGCTTCCTTCCTTGTAGCGCCAGTGTGCCGCGACGCCCATCTCGGCAATTTCATCCATCCGCTCGGTACGGATCTGCACTTCGAAGATCTTCCCTTCAAAGCCGATGATCGTCGTATGGATGGACTGGTACATGTTCTGCTTCGGAACAGCAATATAATCTTTCAGTCTGCCCTGGATCGGCGTATAGGTCGCATGGATATATCCGAGGATCTCATAGCAGTTCAGCTCCGTCTTGGTCACAATGCGGATTGCCAGCAGGTCCAGGATCTCGTCAAAGCGCTTCTGCTTGGATTCCATCTTGTGATAGATCGAATACAGATGCTTGGAACGGCCGAAGATGCGGAACTCGAGATGATGTTCCTTCAGCAGCTTTGTGATATCGGTAATCATCTGCGTGACGCTGTTGTCGCGCTCCGCTTTCTTCGCTTCCACCAGATGGGCAATCCGGTGATATTCTTCGGGGTTCAGATACATGAAGCAGAGGTCTTCCAGCTCATTCTTGATCTGACTGATACCGAGACGGTGGGCAATCGGCGCATAGACATCCAGGGTCTCCTGCGAGATCCGCTTCTGGGACGCCTCGGGCTGGAATTCCAGCGTGCGCATATTATGGAGACGGTCGGAAAGCTTGATCAGAATGACGCGGACATCCTTCGCCATGGCGATAAAGATCTTGCGGTGATTGGCCGCCTGGTATTCCGGATCATTCTTGTCGCGGAATTTCAGGGCGCCGATCTTGGTAACAGCTTCCACCAGATCGGCAATTTCATCGTCGAATTCCGCGGCGAGTTCTTCCCTGGTAATGCCGGTATCCTCGATCGTATCATGCAGAAAACCTGCGGCGATCGTTTTCGGTCCGCAGCGCAGTTCGGCAAGAATATAGGCGACATTATCCAGGTGAACCGTATACGGTTCACCGCTTTTGCGGAACTGCCCTTCATGATGCTTATAGGCGTAATCCGCCGCATGCCGGATCAGCTCAACGCTTTCGGGATTGGTAATATATTTGCCGGCCTCCCTCATGACGTCGTCTCTGGTCATTGATTTAGCTGTAGCCACTGACATTCACCCCCTTCTGAATGCAATGCCTGTTACGAAAAGAACCGAAGATGTACTCCCCGGTTCAGGAAGATTATTTATCTGACATCACCATCAGCGCATGGACATCATAGCCTTCCAGCGCTTCCCTTCCGGGAAGTCCGGAAAGTTCAATGATGAATGCAAATCCGGCTACGATGCCGCCGAGTTTTTCAACCATTGTTGCGGTTGCCTTTGCTGTTCCGCCGGTTGCCAGCAGATCGTCCACAATCACAACTCTCTGTCCGGGCTTCACTGCATCGACGTGCATGAACAGCTCGTTTGTACCGTATTCCAGCGAATATTCGCAGGAGATCGTTTCACGGGGCAGCTTGCCCGGTTTTCTGACCGGTGCGAAGCCGACGCCGAGTTCATAGGCCACCGGGCATCCGAAGATAAAGCCGCGGCTTTCCGGGCCGGCAATCACGTCAGCCCCGACGCTTCTGGCATAATCCGCCAGCTGATGAATTGCTTCGCGGTATGCTTCGGGATCGGAAACGATCGGTGTAACATCACGGAACAGAATGCCTTCCGTCGGGAAATCTCTGATTGATGCGATATAGTTGGTAAGATCCAATGCCATACATTCCTCCTGTATGAATCAACAAACGTATTATACACGATTGAAAACAGAATGTTTATTCCATCTCGGCAATTTCAATCTGGGGAATGACATTTGCCTTCCATCTGTTCACGGAAACCTTTCCGACGATGCATTCCGGCTCTCTTGCCGGAAGATTCTGGGAAGTGAATGCAACCCCGTCAAAGCCGCCGCTGTCATTCAGGAAATGATACCGCGTCACCTTCGGCGAGCGGAACACATCGCGCACTACCAGATCACCGAGCGCAAACAATGCCGGACCGGCCTCCTTCGGGAGCGGTTCCAGCGCTTCCACATCGAGGATGTTTTCCAGCGTCATCTGATCGGAACGGATCCGGATGGCCGGCGCTTCCTCTTCCGCCGGTGCGGCGGCAAATGTTTCCATTTCCCTCCTGACATGCTCACAGAACGCATCGAACTGTTCTGCCTTCACGGAAAGTCCGACCGCCTGTTCATGGCCGCCGAATGCAGCCAGTTCATCAAATTTCGAGAAGAAGGCAAACAGATCGAATCCCGGTACCGAGCGTCCGCTTCCCTTGATCAGGTCGCCGCTTCTGGCCATGACCAGCACCGGCCTGCCGCAGGAAGACGCGAGCTTTCCGGCCGCCAGTCCGCAGATTCCTTCATGGAAATCCTCGCGGTAAAGGATCGGGAACGGGGAATCATCCAGCATATCCTCACACTGTCTTGTCATGATTGCCGAGAGATCCCTGCGCGCCTGATTCACCTTATCCAGCTGCCGGGCATAGTTAGCGATCGCTTCGCTGCTGTCGGACAGAAGGAACGGGACCAGTGTGTTGACGTTGGACATATCGTTCATCCTGCCGACGCTGTTCAGCTTCGGAACAATCTGGAAGGAAACCGCAGTCGGATTGATCTGCGACCCTCTGTAAACCATTGCGCTGACCGCCGGAACGACTCCCTGGTTGAGCAGGTCCAGTCCCTTGCGCACGATTCTTCTTGTCTGTTTCCACAGCGGCATGACATCCGCAATCAGCGCAATCGCGCATAAGGCGGTATGTCTGTCGACATCGCCGAACAGGGTCCGCGAGATCTGCAGGGCAACGCCGGCGCCGCTGAGATATGCGAATTCCGGTTCCATATAATCCGGATGCACAACCAGATCCGCATCAATCTTCCCTTCGATGCGGTGATGGTCCGTCACGATGACGGGCACGCCGAGCTCATGGCATCTGGCGATGGCTTCATGGGCACTGACGCCGTTGTCGACGGTCATGATCAGCCCGTATCCCTTCTTCACCGCCGCTTCAACGGTCTCGGGCTTCAGCCCGTATCCCTCGCGGAAGCGGTCCGGAATATAATAGCCGTTGGCGATTCCGAGACGGTCCAGAACATCCTTCATGATGGCTGTGGAAGTGATGCCGTCCGCATCGTAATCCCCGCCGACAAACACCTTGACCCCGTTCTTTTTTGCGTCCATGAGCAGCTCTGCGCACTGTCTGACGCAGTCGCTGCGGCTGGTCAGAAGCGTATTGTCCCGGCTGAGCAGATCCTCCATCTGTTCCTCATTCAGGTCCGCATACATCAGCAGCTTCGCAGCCACCGGGGAAAGCCCGTATTTGCGGGCAAACAGTTCTTCATTGATGTCAATGATTTTTCTCATAGTCTGAACGCCAGCTTTCTGAATATATCGCCCCGCTCTTCAAAGTTTTTGAAGTGGTCATAGCTGCTTGCGGCCGGAGACAGCAGACAGATATGTCCCGGACGGGTATGCTTTCTTGCGCATTCCACCGCTTCCGCCAGATCTTCGCAGACCTGCATGTTCGCATGCGCCAGTCCGCGGTTTTCCATTTCGCGGTATATCCGTTTTCCGGTCGCATACATGAATACGGCAAACAGCTGCGGATGGTCATGGAGATACTGCTCCAGCTCCGTATAGTCGATGCCGCGGTCCATCCCGCCGATCAGCACTGTATCCGTTTCCGGCAGGGATTCCGCCGCCTTGATGCATGCCTGGCCGATTGTGGAAATGGAATCGTCCACAAAGCGGACCTGCCCGAATGTGCCGAGATCCTGAAGCCGGTGCTTCAGCGGCTGAAAGTTACGGGCGGCTTCGAGGAATTCCCCGTCACTGACGCCGTACAGGCCGGCAATATACCAGGCAATCGCAAGATTGGAATAGTTATGCGCCCCGATCAGCCGGCAGTCGCGCACGGTAAGCGTTCTGCCTGGATTGAAGAGCGTGATGCCTTCGGCACGGATATCCTTCCCGATCAGCACCGCGCCCGGACATTCCTGTCTCTGTGCGCTCAGTGCTTCATTCAGGATGCAGATATCACCGGGCTTCTGATAACGGTAGATATGGTTCTTCGCCTCGCCGTAGGCTTCAAAGCTTCCGTAATGATCCAGATGTTCCTCATACAGATTCAGATACACCGCGACATGCGGGGAATAACGGGTATATTCCAGCTGATGGCAGGAGATCTCAAATACGGCAAGATCATTTTCTTCCATATCCAGTACCGCATCAAAGCACGGAATTCCGATATTGCCGACCAGATGCGTGCGGTATTTCATGGCGAGCACAGCCTCCGTAACGGCGGTTGTCGTGGATTTCCCCTTCGTCCCGGTGATTCCGACTGTCTGATCACGGAAATGCTTCAGGAACAGTTCGGTCTGGGATGTCATATGTTCCTTATTCAGATCCGCAGGCGGAACAATCCCCGGTGATTTCAGAATCATGTCATAGGAAGAAAAATCGGTTTCTTCTTCCTTCAGGACAGCGGTATTTTCCGTCTGCGCCTTTGCGGCTTCATATCCTTTTCCCCCATCGGCAATATCCAGCTTCAGACCGGGGCAGAGTGCACGGATCAGGCGGTAACTTGACTTTCCCTCCAGGCCATACCCCCAGATCATGATCCGTTTTCCTTCAAATTCTTCCTTCCAGCTTTCCAGGTTCATTTCCGTATCTCCCCGAGCTTTTCTCTGACAAGCTTCTGATATTCTTCGGGAACGAGGTTCTGGATGTTCCAGGCATCCAGCTGATCCGGACGTTCCCTGTAATAATCGTAATAGCGGCTTTCCATATAGTTCCGGTACAGCAGCGGCAGTTCTTTCCCCTCTTTCAGATGACGGCGGATGGACATGCATACGGCGGTATTGACTTCTTCCCTTGTGCCGACGCATTCAAACGGCTTGTCATCCAGAATTCCGGTCAGCTGCTCAAACAGTTCCATCATTTCCGGATCATTCAGCATATCCCTTCCGAAGATCTCAATGATATCCTCATCATCCAGATACGCTCCCAGCATGATTCCGACAAACAGGCACTTGGCGCATCTTGCACACCATGTCTCCGTTTTGGAACCGACATTGCAGGAGCGGAATACCCGGTGATACTGGCGGAATGAGGAAAAGATGCCGGTGATCTGAAGTTCGGAAAGCGGCCGCAGCAGCGAGAAGTAAAGGATATCCGGACTCAGATAATTCCGGCAGTAATCACGGAAATCCTCTTCAAATTCAAACGTTTTGGAATACTGATGGTTGACGCTGGAATCATGAATCGTCGACTCGTTGGCACTGGCTTCATTGGAAAGGCAGATATACTTCTTCCCGTAGACAATCGCCGTCAGATAAGCCGCAAACGCCGCCAGCGCGCTGAACGGCGTATGTCCGTTCAGATATCCCTGACGGTTGAAATCAAGCATCCGCGAATCCAGTGTCCGCTCGGCGATGATCAGCTTCTTTCCTTCATAGCCGGCTGCTTCGGCGCTGTGCACGGCAGACATGACATGATTGATGACAAAGGCGTGATTATCCTCCTTCATGCCGGCAAGCACTTCCAGCGACACAAAGGAATCCTTGCCGCCGCCGACCGGAATCAGATTGCCGTGATAGGTTCTCTGATCGGCTTTGCCGGTGATCTTTTCACCGGTGCTTTTCAGTTCCATAAAAGAATCCATATCGGTTTCCACATGGTTGATATAAAAGAATTCTCCCAGTCCGTGGTAATACAGCTTCTTCCACCAGCGGACCTGCGTTTCATCCAGCTTTCCGCATTCGACAATGACCTGAGGCGGGCAGGTAATCTTCCAGTAGCTGACCAGTTCGACCATTCCCAGGGAAAAAGCCGCTTCCCGGAAAAGCTTCAGTCCGCTGATATCTGTGCATCCGTCCGGCTTCTGCAGAATAAATGTCGGATTGAAATGGGAAAGATTCTCAATTTCAAAATCATAGCAGATCTGAATCTCATGCTCATCCTCGGCAATTTCATAATTGTGATAATAAAAATTCCGGTGTATTTCTCTCAGCTCGTTATATTCCATATCTGTTCTCTCTTCTCTCATTGAAAGTATATCCTATTTCTCATCATTCCGCATTTTCACTCAGAATTGCGATGACTTCGGAAAGATCGCCGCATGCAAATTCAAAATAGGAACGCATCAGATCATCCGGGGCAATCGTATCCTCTATGAAGCAGGAATGCATGCCGGCCGCATGCGCCGCAAGGATCCCCTGCCGGCTGTCTTCCAGCACCAGGCAGTTTTCCGGCTGCACGCCGAGCAGCTGCGCCCCTCGCAGGAAGATTTCCGGATCGGGCTTCGGATGCCGGACCATATCTCCGCAGACAATGGCATCATACTTCAGTCCGCCTTCCACCGTGCCGATCAGCGTTTCCACATAGGCGCGGGAACTGGAAGAGCATACCGCAATCCTGCATCCCTGTTCATTCAGCCAGGCATACAGTTCCTTCAGACCTTTCTTGTTCAATCTGTCGGGATAAAATCCCTTCCAGAATTCCAGATCAAAGCGCTTTTTCTTCGGATCATTGAACAGCAGATCAATGCCGGGAATGGCGTGAATATAATCGCGGTCAGCCTGCGAGTGGCCGCCGGTAATGCGCACAAAGAAATCGTCCGGAAGGGTCACATGGTTGCGCGCTGCGGAATCTCTCCACATCTGCTGGGAAATGCGTTCCGTATCGAACATCAGTCCGTCGCAGTCAAACAATACAGCTTTGATCTTCATAATGCATCCTTTCATGAAATAAGCGGCCGCTTAACGGCCGCTCAGTTGTTTCAGGCGTTGATACCCTTGATTGTGTATTCGTCCAGCTGTTCCTTTTCAGCCTTCTTCTGTTTCTTCTGCTTTTCCTTGTGCTCATAGTGCGTACGCAGATACCACCACAGCGACGGCGCAATGAACAGTGAGGAGAATGTACCGGCAATCATGCCGACCAGCATTGCGAAGTTGAACGTGAAGATGGAACGGCTTCCGAGCAGAATCAGGAAGATGACCGGCAGGAGTGTGGAAATCGAAGAGAACAGGGACATGCGGAATGTGCTGTTCAGCGCTTCATTGACAATCTCGCCGTAGGAATCCTTCTTAATGCTCTTTGCATTCGCTACTGTCGAGCGGACACGGTCGAATACAACGATGGAGTTGTTGATGGAATAACCGATGATTGTCAGCAGAACCGAGATCAGTTCGATGTTGACTTCAAACCGGCAGATTGCGAAGGCGCTTAAGACGATGAATACGTCATGTACCAGAGCAACCAGGCATCCGAGGGCATAATCCCATTCATAGCGGAATGCGATATAGGCAAGCATCGCCGCCCATGCGACCAGCGTCAGGATCACGGCGTTGCGGACGAGTTCTCTTCCGACAACCGGAGTGACGACATTGTCGCCCGGCTCCTGGCCGTATTTTTCAATGAATGTTTCCTTGATTTCTGTCAGCTGATCAACGGTCAGGGAATCCTTGGTTGTCGCATAGACCGTGGAATCACCGGCAGACTGATAGGAGAAGGATGTATATCCCATGTTCTCCATCTCGCTGCGGACTTCATCCACCGTGATTGCATTCTCGCTTGATACCGTAAGCTTTGTACCGGATGCGAAGTCAATGCCGAGGTTCATGAATCCGCTGCCTCTGACCGCATTGAAGATTGACAGGCACAGTGCGGCAGCCACGATAATCAGGCTGGTGCGGATCAGATGTTTGGACATTCCGAGGAAGTCCCTCTTCTTAAATCCGAAGTAGAACTGTTCTTCGCCTTTGGCAAGATCCGGGATCTGGCTGCGCTTCACGCCGAACCACTCGGGTTTATCATCCGCAACGCCGGAATTGACGAAGATGTTCAGCAGGAATCTGCTCAGCGCAACGTTGACAGCCAGCGTCATCAGAACGGTGATGACAAGCATGGTTGCGAAGCCCTTGACGGCGCCGTTGCCGAACCAGTACATGATCAGTCCGGCAATCAGTGTTGTCAGCTGGGCATCCAGAATGGATGTGAAGGAAAGCTTCTGGCCTTCCGCCACAGCGGAGCGTACGCTTCTTCCCTTATAGAGTTCCTGACGGATACGTTCGTAAGTAATGATGTTGGCATCTACCGTCATGCCGACACCAAGCACGAGTGCGCCGATGCCGGGCAGTGTGAATACGGCGCCCATCAGACTGTACAGTCCGAAGATTGCCCAGATATATGCCGCCAGCATGACGCCGGCAATCAGTCCCGGCACTCTGTACTGATAGATCATGAACAGAATGACGGCGAGCACGCCGATCGCACCGGCAATCGCGGTTCTGTGCAGTGCATCCGCACCGTACTGCGCGGAAACGACGTTGGAGGAAATCTCCGTCATCTTGACCGGCAGGGAACCGGAGTTGATCAGGTTGGCAAGAGTTCTCGCCTCCGCATCGGTAAAGCGGCCCTGGATAATGCAGTCGCCGCTGATCACGCTGTTGACGGATGCGGCGGAAATATACTTCGGCTCAAGACCCTGCTGCGACTTCTGGAGTTCGGCACGGTATGTGTCTCCCTCTTCCCAGTCCAGCCAGATGATCATGATGTTGTTTCCGCCGGTCTTGGCGGAAACTTCCGATGTAATCTCACCGAATTTTGCGCTGTCGGCGATCTTCAGGGAAACGATCGGCTGACCGTCCTGATAGGCAAGGCTTGCGCCGCCTTCCTGAATGATCGAGGAATCCGCAAGCAGATTGTCGTCCACATCGCGGAATGTCAGATTTGCGGTTGTGCCGAGCATGGAACGTGCTGTTTCCTGATCGGCAACGCCGGCAAGCTGAACTCTGATGCGATCGGTTCCTTCCACCGTGATCTGCGGTTCATTGACGCCCAGCACGTCGACACGCTTCTGAATGCTGTTGATGACCGCAGTCATATCAAGCGACTGTCCCTCATTCAGCGGAGCGATCTCGTAAAGGATCTCAAATCCGCCCTGCAGGTCCAATCCCAGATTCAGATTGTTTCTGATCAGCGAGAACGTTGAGCCGATCAGTACGGCAATGACAGCGACAATCAGCCAGAGCGCCGTCAGACCGCCCTTTTTCTTTGTTTCCATTGGTATTACTTTCCTCCAATCAGATCTGAAAAATCTTCCAGACTGCTGTCCCTTGTACGGGCAGCTTCTCTTGCCAGGAAGCGGACGATATCGTTCGCCGTAATCGCGAGGATATCGTTTGCCGCAACATGCAGCGACCGCGGCGTTTTATCCGCCCAGATGCACCTGCATACATAATCTTCCAGATTACGATAAGTCAGCGCAGGCAGTGTTTCCCTCTGCAGCTGATGAAGCTTGACAACCATCATCATCTGCACCTGAATGTTATTCACATCAAAGCGCTCGCTATCCATCTGTTTCTCTCCCGGTAACTTGTTTATTATAGCAGAATACGTCCTTCTGCAATACAGCAAATTTCAGCTGCTTTTTACAGAGAACGGTCGGAGCAGGCCTCTTTCAGCAGATCAATGAATTCCTGTTCCGAAACAGTGATCTGATCTTTCTGGCCGTACCGGCGGTATGTAACGGTGCCGTTTTCCTTTTCCTTGTCGCCCAGAACCAGGGAGAACGGGATCTTCTTTGTCTGTGCTTCCCTGATTCTGTATCCGAGCTTCTCATTGCGGTTGTCATCATGAACGCGGAAGCCGGCTTTTCTCAGATCGAGCTCCACCTTCTTCGCATATTCATCATGCGCTTCGATATTGACCGGAATCAGATGAACCTGTGTCGGTGCAAGCCATGCCGGGAAGACGCCCTTGGTCTCTTCCAGCAGGAAGGCAACGAAACGGTCGAGGGATCCGAGAATCGCACGGTGAATGACAACCGGACGCTTTTTCTGTCCGTCGCTGTCGACATATTCCAGTTCGAAGCGTTCCGGCAGCTGATAGTCCAGCTGAATTGTGGACAGCGTGACATCGTGGCCGATGGCACTTCTGACCTGAACGTCGATCTTCGGTCCGTAGAAAGCCGCTTCGCCGAGCGCCTCATAGAACGGAACGTCCATTTCCTTCAGAACTTCTCTCAGCTGTGCCTCGCTCTTTTCCCAGAGTTCGTCATTGCCGAAATACTTTTCGGTATTCTCCGGATCCCTGAGGGACAGACGGAACTGGTACTCTTTGAATCCGAAGTCCTTATATACATCCAGGATCAGGTTTGTGACAGCCTTGATTTCCTGTGCAATCTGATCCGGACGGCAGAAGATATGGGAGTCGTTCTGCGTGAAAGCGCGGGAACGCTCGATTCCGGTCAGGGCGCCGCTGGCTTCAAAACGGAAGTCGTTTGCGATCTCGGCAATTCTGACCGGCAGATCACGGTAGGAATGCAGAGTGCTGCGGAACATGATCATGTGTTCCGGGCAGTTCATCGGACGCAGGCAGAATTCCTCATCGTCGCGTTCCATGATCGGGAACATGTCATCCTTGTAATGGGCCAGATGTCCGGAAATCTTGTACAGCTTTGTGGAAACAACGGACGGGGTCATGACATGGATATATCCCTGATCCAGTTCCTTGTTCATGATGTAATCCGAAAGCAGGCGTCTGACGGTAAAGCCGTTGGGCAGCCACATCGGCAGACCGCTGCCGACGATATCGGAGAACATGAACATCTGCATCTCTTTTCCGAGCTTGCGGTGGTCTCTCTGCTTCGCTTCTTCCAGCAGCTGCAGGTGCTCCTGCAGTTCTTCATCCGTCGGGAAGCAGACGCCATATACGCGCTGCAGAACCTTGTTGTTCTTATCACCCTTCCAGTATGCACCGGAATGCTTGATCAGCTTGAAATTGCGGCACATCTTTGTGCTTTCCACGTGCGGACCGCGGCAGAGATCGGTAAAGTCGCCCTGCGTATACATGGAAATCTGGACGCCCTCTTCCATGCGGGTGATCAGATCCACTTTATACGGGTCATCATGGAACTGTTCCAGCGCTTCTTCTCTGGAAATCTCATGGCGGACGATCTTCTTGCCGTCCTTGCAGATCTTCTTCATTTCCTTTTCGATCTTCTCAAGATCCGCATCATTCAGCGTTACATCGCCGAGGTCCATATCATAATAGAAGCCCTCTTCGACAACCGGTCCGACCCAGAATCTTGCCTGCGGCCAGATGTGCTTGACAGCCTGTGCCATGACATGTGCACAGGAGTGATTCAGTGTGTTCAGTTCTGTTTCATTCAAAAAGTCTCTCATGCTCTCCTCCGTAAAAGAAAGAGCCTCCGTCAAAAGGACGAAGACTCGTGGTACCACCTTTATTCACAGCCGAAGCTGCCTTTTGCCCTTAACGCGGGATACGGCTTTCTCTTTCGAGTGCGGCTCACAGGTAGTATTCTGCATGGCTCTTCCAGACTTGCACCATCCGTCTGTTCTCTGAAGAAGAGGAACATGTAAAACGTGTCCTGCTCACAGCCTTGAAAGCATCTTAACGCAAACCGCTGATAAAATCAATCACATTTCAGTATAATCCGACCAGAAATCCGACCGCCGCGAGCACTGCCGCCGCTGCCCAGAACATACGGACAACCTGCTTTTCTCCCATGCCCTTCAGAACGAATGCATAGTGGATCGGCGTGTAGATAAATACCTTTTTATGAATCGTGCGGACCGAGATCTGCTGGATGAGAACGCAGAGCGTTTCAATGACGAATACGCCGCCGATCAGCACCAGGACCAGCTCCTTCTTCAGCACCATTGCCAGTGCCGCCAGCGCCGCACCGAGCGCCAGGGATCCGGTATCGCCCATGAAGATCTTTGCCGGCTTGATATTGAACTTCAGATATCCGAACAGTCCCCCGAGCAATGCGGCGATAAATACCGCAATGCCCGCCTCATGCGCCTGCATCGCATAGATCAGAAACGGAATCAGGGAGATGACCGTGCAGCCTGCCGCAAGTCCGTCCATGCCGTCGGTCAGATTCACGGCGTTGCTGGAGCCGGTGAACATGAAGAAGATCAGCAGGGCATAGAACGGTCCGAGATTGATCCAGGCGCTGGTCAGCGGAATCGTAACATGCAGATCCGCGTGGCTCCGGTAGACGATATAGAAGATCACCGCCAGCGCCGCCTGCATCAGAAACTTATGCATGGGGCTGAGACCGTCGTTGTTTTTCCGGACAACGATCAGCCAGTCATCCGTAAAGCCGATCGCACCGTATCCGGTAAAGACCAGCAGAACAATCAGGACCTTCATATTGAAGTCATGCGTCAGCAGCGTCAGGATGCATGTGACGATCACCGGCACAAGGATGAAGAGCACGCCGCCCATGATCGGCGTCTTCGCCTTGTCCTTGTATTCCTGCAGGCTGTATTCGCTGACATTCTGGTTAAAGCTGATCCCCTTGAGATAATCGATCCATTTCGGCATCAGGGCTATGACAAGCCCGATACTGAGCGCAAATGCAATCAACAGCTTTCCTGTCATAGTTTCATCCCCCTCTTACTGATAATGTATGCTACTCAAATACAACTTCGATGTCCGTTCCTCTTGTGATCAGGGTGCCCGGAGGAACAGACTGCTCGACCACCCTTCCTTCGCCTGACATCCGGATCCCGAATTCCGTCACCGCCCACAGAGCCGTGACATCTTTTCTTGTCCATCCGGTCATATCCGGCATGATAAAGCTGTTTGTATCCGTCAGAAGGAATACCTTCTGTCCGGTCGCAACCATTGCCGTACTGGCGGGATACTGGTCAATGACCGTATTCCCCGTGCCGAGCACCACCAGATCGGTATTCAGCCAGTCCAGCTTGCTGTAGGCATAGTCCAGTGAATGGTTGACGACATTCGGCATTTCCGAAGTAACGACCTCGGTGATCACCGGCTCCTCAGGCTCTTCTTCCCCTGTTTCTTCCGGCTGTTCTTCTTCGGGAGTGCTTGTAATGCCGAGATGCAGCGCACACTTTCTCAGCAGGCTCTGCTGGGCCTGGGAGTAGTAGTGGGCATTGGGATTATACCCGGCTTCGAACGCGTAGTAAACCATCAGCTGCGGATCATCCGCCGGAAGCGCGCACATCAGTGAAACAATCGTATATCCGGAGGCATAGCTTCCGTTGATGGCGACCTGGGTTGTTCCTGTCTTTCCCATCAGTTCACAGTCCGGAATCCGGTAGAATCTTGCGGTACCGCCTTCATCATTGACGACCTTCCACATGATCTTCTGCATTTCCTTTGCGGACTCTTCCGTAATCGGCTGGCCGGTGATTCTTGTCTGGGCCTGATAGATCACATGGTTGGAATCATAAGGGTCGCGGATGGAATCGACATAATAAGGCTTTTTCATCGTTCCGTCGGTAAACAGCGCGGAATATGCCTGCATCAGCTGCAGCATCGTTACCGTGGATCCCTGTCCGTACGAGAGCGAGGCACGGTCGGCTGCGTAGGTGAAGTTCAGGATGCCGGATTCCTCCGGCAGACCGTCGCTGTTCACGGTATCAAAGAAGCCGAACTTCTTCAGATAATCAAGATGGATCTGCGGCGTAATCAGCGTATTCTGCACTTCCAGGGCAATCGTATTGGCGGAATAGATCATGCCGTGATCATAGGTCGTCATGCCGTAGTTCGCACGTCCGGCATTATAGATGCAGGAACGGCTTTCCTGCACGCGCAGCGGATTATTGTTCTCATCTGCCACATAGCAGTACGGTCCGCCGTAAACCGCCGCGTCGCCGTCATACACACCGTAGTCCACTGCCGCAGCCCAGGTAAATGACTTCAGCGTGGAACCGGGCTCATACGGAAGCTGGGTGCCGTAGTTGTTGAAGTCCTGGATATCGAGAATATTCGGATCAAAGTTCGGATACTGTCCCCAGGCAAGAATCCTGCCGGTATCCAGTTCCATGACCGATCCCCAGATCCGCAGAGGATCAAAGCGTTCGGCCGTCATCTCAAATGCATCCTCGAGCGATTCCTGCAGATCCTGGTCCAGCGTCAGATAAACATCATAGCCGTTGACCGCGCTGACAATCTCTTCCTTCATTCCGGGAAGAATATATCCGTTGGAATCCGCCTGGTAGGTACGGCTTCCGTCAATTCCTTTCAGATAGCTTTCCAGATAAAGCTCCGCTCCCATCTTGCCGACGGCGGTGCCGTTCTCATCCGACTGCGCATAGCCGATCAGATTGGACGCAAACCGTCCGAGCGGATAAACGCGCTGAATCGAATCGGTGAATTCGATGCCCGGCAGATTCAGCTCCTGGATTTCTTCCATTGTCGATTTGGAAAGGTTTCTGCCGGCTGTTCCGAGCTCCGTCTGAAACAGATGCTTTGTCTCCCACTGGTTCAGATAGGTATAGATGGTATCGTAATCAGCCTTCAGGATTCTGGCCAGCGCCATCGCTGTTCCTTCGATATCCTGAACATATGTGATCTGTTCTCCGACCGCCGGACGTTCCGGTGAAAGAATGCAGTAGATATTGTATGTCTGCTGGTCCTGGGCAATGATCGTGCCCTGGCTGTCATAGATATTTCCGCGGACTGCCTTCAGCGTTTCATGAACCGTATTCGCACTGTCCGCGTAGGCGCTCAGATCGGTTCCGGAGCGCATATGCACTTTGCGGATCGACACCAAAAAAACATTAGCGGCAAGCATAAACATTACAGCTAATGTCATGATAAACAGCAGGCGGACAGTTCTTACCCGCTTTCTCACGGTTATTCTCCGTCCTGTGTCGTTGTAATGGTGATGATATTGTTCTGATTCAGTGTCAGTCCGTTATCAGAAGCGATCGTATCGATGCGCTCTCTTGTGGAGAGTGTCTGGATTTCAACCTTGGCTGCGGCATTTGCAAGCTGTATCTCTGCGATCTTCGCATCAATTGCCTGTTTCTGGGTGCTCAGGGAGTTGTTGTAGGAACGCAGGAACAGCGCGCTTGCAAGGAAGCACGTGCACGCAAACAGGAAGAATACGGCTGTGAAATTCACCAGCTTCACTGTCTTTCTGCTCTTTTTCTTTGCTTTCGTCATGTTATCTGTCCTCCCTGATTCTTTCTATTACCCTGAGCTTTGCGCTGTGTGATCTGTGATTTGCTTCAAGTTCCTCTTCCGATGCCGTCACCGGCTTTCCGGTAATTGCGGAAAAGGAGGCCTGCTCCATCTGCGATGCCCTGACTGGCAGCTTCGGTTCCACAAACGGAGCAGTTGTCAAATCTCTGAAGAGACTCTTGACCATGCGGTCCTCGAGTGAGTGGAAGGTAATGACAGCAAGTCTTCCGCCGACTGCCAGCATGCTTACTGCCTCTTCCAGTCCGGCTCTGAGGGAATTGAGTTCATCGTTTACTTCAATTCTCAGTGCCTGATATGTCTGCTTTGCCGGATGCCCTTTCTTTCTGAGAACTTTATCCGGCAGAGCGGAACGGATCACTTCATTCAGCTGATACGTTGTATCAACCGGATGTTCCTGTCTTGCCCTGACGATTGCATTGGCAATCCGCGGGGCATTTCTTTCTTCTCCGTATTTCCAGAGAATTTCACGGAGTGCTTCCGCACTGTAGGTGTTGACCACGGTCCATGCGTCCAGCTTCTGCGACTGATCCATGCGCATGTCCAGCCTTGCGTCAAAGCGGTAGCTGAATCCCCTTTCCGGATCATCGAACTGCGGTGAGCTGACGCCGAGATCCATCATGATCCCGTCGGCCTTTTCGACGCCGTACGCCTCTAAAAGCGCTTTCATTTCGCGGAAGTTTCCCCGGATCAGGGTAACTCTGTCCCCATAGGGTTTCAGCACTTCGGACGATTCCAGAAGCGCCTGTTCATCCTGATCGATTCCGTACAGATGTCCGGTTGTCAGTTTTGAAGCAAGCAGCGAGGAGTGTCCCCCTCTGCCGAGTGTTCCGTCGATATAGATTCCGTCGGGTCTGACGTTCAGAAGCTCAATCGTCTCATTGAGCAAGACGCTGTAATGTTCCATCATCTCAGGAACTCCGTCAGGCTTTCGGCCACGCTTTCGAAGGATTCACCTGCTTCGGATTCATAAGCATCCCACTTCTCATCCGACCAGATTTCGATGTGATCCGCAGCGCCGATCACCGTGCATTTCTTATCGATCTGCGCCGCATCCACCAGCACCTGGGGAAGCTGTATTCTTCCCTGGGAATCAAACTGGCACTCCACTGCCTTGGAAAGCAGGAAGCGGACATACTGTCTGACTTCCCTTTTGGTTGTCGGCAGCTGTTCCAGCTGATGCACAAGTGCTGTCCACTGTTCTTCCGTATAGACAGTCAGACATCCGTCAAGTCCTTTGGTGACAACGAAAGTACTGCCAAGCTCATCGCGGAACTTCGCAGGGATAATCAGTCTGTTTTTGGCATCCAGGCTGTGCCTGTATTCTCCCATAAACATGTCGGTGATCCTCCACTTTCCGCCACTTTCAGACACTTGATACCACAAATATACCACTGAGGATATCTGTGCACAAGAAAAAAATCATTTCGGATTCTCTTTTTTTCTCCGTGCATGAAAACGGGCATAAAAAAATGCCCCGGTTATCTTCCGGAGCAATTTTTCTCTGCTTTGATTTCAGCAATGATTAGGCGTTCTTTGTCTGCTTGCCTGTGGAACCGCAGTTCGGGCATGCATGATGCGGGAGCTTCATCTCGCCGCATACGGGACACTTAACCAGGGTCGGAGCTGTTAATTTGTAATGTGTTCTTCTCTTGTCCCTTCTTGTGCTGGAATTTCTTCTCTGCTGTACTGCCATCTGCCTGACACCTCCTACTCTTCTTCTTTATATTCCATGAGCTTTGCCAGGCGCGGATCGATCCGACTCTCCCGGTCTCTCTGATATGCTTCCTCGGTGATTACGGCCCAGCCTTCTCCGCTGGGATAATCCTCTTCCGAAGCATTTGTCACCTGAAGCGGTACTTCCATAATAATGGCGTCACAAATCGCCGGATACAGCTCGATGACATCATCTGCAACGACTCTTACTCCTTCTTCGTCAGTATCAGTGAAGGAATAGATTTCCTCGGATTCCGTTTCGAACGGATATTCGATTTCTTCGGATGTAATCGCATCCGGCAGAAGCATCACGCCGGATACATGAAGGACAGCATAGAATCTGTCTTCATCCGAATCAAGAAATCCGTTTGCGGATACATGGACGTCTCTGACACTGTTGAGCAGTGAGAATCCTTCAAATTCCGATGCATCGATCTGAATGTCTTCTTCAGCAGAAACATTCTGGGACGGTGCCGCAAGGATTTCAGACCTGGTCCATTTCACGCGAAATCTCCTTAATCGTTAACGTCATAAATTATAGCAAACCATATTTTAAAGTCAATGACTGATGAATTGGCCTGCTGATTTTTTTATGCGGAAAGGTTCAGCGCATCTTTCGGAAAGATACTTTATGCGTCCGCACGCTGCCTGTCAGATCAGTTTGGCGTTTTCCCTGTGCTTCGGATGATACCTGAGACGCACCCGGCCGCCTTCTTCGAGTCCGGAATCAGGATTCAGAAGAATGCCTTCGATTTCCTCACCGTCCTCGGTGCGGTAGCGTACATAATAAGTGTAATCGATGCCGTCCGTTCCCCCTTCGTCCACAATATGTGAAATCACTCCTTCCGTTTCTATTCCGTTTTCATCGATTTCCCTTTTTATCCGCTTCGACACAAAACAGATCACGGCAGAGACAGCGATCAGTCCTGCCCACCATATTATGCCTGAAGTATCCATATGATTATCCCCCTGTTTATAAAAGCATTCCATGCGGATTTCCCGCTGTCTGCGGAAATACCGAAACAACTATAACAGAAAAAGCAGAGAACTGACACACTGCGCCGGAATCCGGAGAACCGCAGCCTCTCTTTTCAGAGAAGATTTTATTGCCGCTGCGGCAGTTTTTCTGTCAATCCGCAAAAAGAACTCTCACATTTCCGTAAATAGTGCTACAATACTTATTGTTCGACACGGGGTTTTAGCTCAGCTGGGAGAGCACCTGGTTCGCAATCAGGGGGTCGGGAGTTCGAGTCTCCTAAGCTCCACCATGAAAACAGAGCAGCAGGATCGTTCCGGTCCTGCTTTTGCGTCATACGGGAGGAATGCAGATGCAGAGAAAACAGAACGAAGAAGAGATCCTTTCCGGCATCCGCGCCCATCGGCGGGTACAGGAGATGAAGAATTATCTCCAGCACGGCCGCATATCCACCTATGATCACTGCGAAAATGTCGTATCGCTCAGCCGCAGGATCGACAGCCTTCTCCATCTGCATTCCGATCCGGAAGTCCTGCTGAAGGGAGCGATGCTGCATGATTTCTTTCTGTATGACTGGCACAGCGATGATAACGGAACTCATCCGCTGCACGGATTCACCCACGCGGACCGGGCATGCAGAAACGCAAGACTGTATTTTCATACCGGCAGCCGGATCAATCACGTCATACGCTGCCATATGTGGCCGCTGAATCTGACCAGGGTGCCCGCAAGCCGTGAAGCATGGATCGTATGCATAGCGGACAAGATTGTATCCCTGCATGAGACGCTTTTCTGCAGATAGCACAGTTCAGGACGATGTCCTGATTTTTTTACGCCGGTAAAAAAACAATCCCTGTCTGATCACAGGGACTGTCTTTCACATCTTACTTAATTTTATCGGAATTCGGATTCATGGTGCTGTCGATGCCCATGCCCGCGATCTTCCAGAGACCGTTCTGATTGATCAGCGTCATCTGGTAGCCGCAGTTCCATGTTCTTTCCACATCGCCGTTGGTTGCGTAATAATCGAATACCACGTTGGCAATAACACCGTTTTCGCCCTGGCGAACGATCTTCAGAACATCCTCGTTGGAGAATCTGGATGTGCTGTGGTTTGTGAACCAGTTGTTCTGTACGCCGGATACACGGCTGTACCATTCGGAATTGGTTACCGAGATGCTGGCGACATTGCCGACGCCGCCTTCCTTTGCCGGGAATTTTGCGCAGGTAACAGCATACTGGATGATCAGATCCTTCAGTTCCTTGTTATCGGTGGAATCAACGCCGACATATAATGTATTGCCCGTCACATCCTTCATAACGGTAAGCTCGCCGCTGGCGGAAGAGATGTTCGGAATATCCAGCAGCGCAGCCACGCGGTATCTGTCAACCAGCGGTGCGGTGGAAGTATCGGACATTCCCTTATAGTTGGATGCGGGAACGGAAGCCTCAATGCGGTAATGTTCACCGAGTTCCGTACCGTTTGCCGTAACAGTCAGTCCTGCCGGGACTTCAATAATATAATCTTTCTGTTCCGGGAATACCGTTGCGCAGGCCCATGTGCCGTCCGCCTGCTTTCTCATCAGAAGATCCGAGATATGAACACCCTGATCATATAATGCATATGTCTTTGTCTCCGCATCTTCCGTCTTTTTCTTGTATTGAAGTTCCGAGATATCTCCGTAGATTTCCTTTAAAGCTTCCACATATTTATCCTGCGGATTCAGATGGAGCTGAACACTGAAGGATTCGTTATAGACATCATCGAATTCTCCGTTGACTACACGCTCGGCATAATTCTGAATCAGAGCTGCCGGATCATCTTCTTCCGCTGCAGAAACCGCAGTCTGTCTGCCGAAGATTCCGAAGGATGCCGCACATACGGCGACGGATGCGGCAGCCGCAATGAATTTCGTTATTTTCTTCATATCAGTTGCCCTTTCCTTCCTTGACAAGGAATACCGTCGGAAGATTTCTGGATCCGTACATGGAAACAGTGTTATTGACGTATTCTCCGTTGTAAATCATGGCTGTGGAGTTGCCGCCGTCGAGGTTTGCGGCATTGATCGCATCATAGGAACGGAAGATATCGATGACATCTTCATACTTTGCGCCGAAGGAGGAAGGTCCTCTGCCGTCGAGCACCAGCAGCAGCATCGTTCCGTCGCTGGCCTGGCCGATTGCCGTTCTCGGATTCAGCATTGCCAGATTCTGATAGTTTCTGTCAAAAACATCTTCGTAATTGGAAATGAAGACCGGACCGAATGTTACGGCTTCCTTCATTCCCCATTTCAGTGCATCGTTGCCGGTGCCGCCGGTGCATACGAGCTTGTCATCCTTATCGATGCCGATAATGGACTGATAGACATTGGGATTTCCGTAAAGAAGCTCACCGTTATGAATAACGATTCCCTGCGGGATGCTTCCGTTTCCGGTGCCGCCTTCATCCATAAAGCCGCCGGCGTTGATTCCGCCTACCGCCTTGAACTTTTCAACATATGTCTCAAGTTCCGGTGCATCGGCGCCGGTTCCGAGATAAGGATTGACTTCTACCGTAATATCATCGGAATTCTTCACGCACATCATCCATCCTTCATAGGTGGATCCGGTAATGTGTTCAATCCACATGTCATCGGACTGTTCCACGCCGGTGAATTCCGAAACAGTTACTGTCTTTCTGCCGCCCTGGGAATCTGAAGATCCTCCGGATTCACCGCCGCCTGAAGAACTGCAGGCGATCAGAGACGCAGCAGCAACGGAAACTGCTATGCTTTTCAATACAGACTGATACCAGTTTTTTGCCATAATATTCTCCGCTTTCTTTTAATCACTGAGTGATATATTAACATGTTTCATACAGTTCGTCATCGATATCATTTATTAATTTTTCAGCCTTCCTGTTCTGCCGTAAGGATTAGCTGTTTTCTGCCTCTGCGTTTTTTCACTGCTCCATCTCACTGCAATCTGCCTGAAAAACCTGAAGGTTTTGCGGGGAGAGGATAAACGGAAGGATCATGCTGATGGGAAAGAAAATAAAAAAAAGAAGACCCGGCAACGACCTCGATTCACTATGGCACGCATAGCTATTTTTGGCCCTGGAGTGCTTAAC
>SVBN01000037.1 GCA_015058875.1 Erysipelotrichaceae bacterium
TCTTTCACCCCTGCTAAGGTTCTGCACTTTTCATGTTCTTCATCCAGTTCTATCTCCTTTCGGGATTACTTTGACATTGCACTATTTCGTGCTGTATGAGTGCGACTGCCCGTCGCACTAAAAACAGCCGTGATTTTGGCTGTTTTCTAACGCTTTCTGACCATATCCAGATACATATGATAATAGTTCTCAATGCACAGATCATTGAACGGATCTGCCTCTGCTTCCATTTCATCCAGCAGTTTTTTCATCTGTTTCTCCAGAATTGCTTTGATGTCCTCCGGATAGCCCATTTCTCTTGCATGAAGCCGGTACTCATTTTCATCCAGGATCTGGTAACTCCTGTCCGGATACAGCTTTACATCCAGATCATAGTCAATATTTTTGATTGCTTCTCCGTCATACAGTGTCGGCGATGCCATATTGCAGTAATAGTAAACGCCGTTTTTACGGATCATCGAAATAATGTTATACCAGCGGTCAGGCCAGAAGAAACATACTGCCGGCTCCCTTGTCAGCCATCTTCTGCCGTCCGATTCGATTACCCACGCTTTATTCGTTACCGCCACTATCTGTTTTTCATCCGCTTCCACAACAAATCCCTTGCACCAGGTTCTGTGCAGCGATCCGTTATGCTTGAAGCTCTGAATATATTCTTCGGTTCCTACTTCGGGATACATAGTGTCCTCTCTTTGCTCACCATTCCATTTTACTCACCGGCCGGATATTATCCACAAAAAAATGATATCTGATTCACTCACCAGATATCATTTCCTTTCCTCACTTTAATACTCCGGCTTTTTCGAGTCTGCTGATCAGAAGCGGGACAACAATTGCGCAGACAATGCATGTCGCAAGATTGTAGCCCAGGTTATAGCTCAGAGAATATACCCACGCCGGACCGCTTCCGGCAACCGATCCCTCCGGCGGCCAGTAATAGACACCGGAAAGTACGGTCGAAGCATACTTCAGGATCATGGAAACCGCCACGCCGATATAAAATCTGTATCTGCCCTTTCCTGCGAACAGTTCAGCCATGCCCACTACAATCAGGGGAATAAAGTAGTCCAGTGAATACTGCATCGGATTCAGATACCATCTGCCGCTGCCGAGCACAAATGTGATCAGCCATGAGAGCAGCGCGACCCCGATTCCGTATTTCCATCCCAGATGCCATGATGCGATGAATACTGCGATCAGTTCAATTTCAATTGAACCGCCCTGTGGCATCTTAAGGAACGGAATGAGTTCCCCGACATACTTCAGAACAACATAAAGTGCAGCGTAAAGTGCCATATAGGCTAAAAGTCTGGTCTGATTTCTGGTTTTCATAAAAAAACACCTCCGTTTTTGCGAGGCGTAAGGATAAATCCGTCGAACTCCCTACGCTAGCGTTACCTAGATCAGGTGATAAGGGTATTTTCTCAGTGCAATGCACACCCCTGTTCACGAAAAGCATTATAGCACAACCGCTGTGGTAGAATACAGCTATGAATATATTAAATGAACAAATCAGAAGCTTTCTTGAAGAGGAAGACCTCATTGCCGCGCTGGGCAATATCAGCGCATGCATCATGATGTCCTGGGAGAACCTTAACTGGGCAGGCTTTTATCTTGTAAAAAACGGAGAGCTGGTGCTCGGCCCCTTCCAGGGAAAACCGGCTTGCACGCACATTCCGTTCGATAAAGGCGTATGCGGGAAATGCCTGCGGGAAGCCGCTCTCCAGCGTGTGGATGATGTGCTTGCCTTCCCCGGTCATATTGCCTGCGATGCCGACAGCCGTTCGGAGCTGTGCGTTCCCATTATTGTAAGCGGTCAGGTTATGAGCGTGATTGATCTGGACGCACCGGTCCCGTCACGGTTCAGTGAAGAAGATGAAAAAATCATGATCCGGGCAGCTCAGGACATTGCCTCAGCCTGGACGGATCATGACTGGTCTTACCGGTAAAGATCAAATACAGCAGTTCTGTCAAAATACTTCATTGCTTCATCAATGGCATCTGCCGCAGGGAAACAGCTGATTCTGCATGAGTTCAGCACCGTCTCACGGAGGATGCCTTTTTTGAGCAGCACCGGCTCCAGCGCACTGAATTCACTGCTGTTGACTTCAAGATCAAGATATTTCTTCCACACCGTTCCGCCGGCTTCATCCTTCACACTCGATCCGCAGATAACGATCGGTCTGCTGTCGGATCTGTATTCCGCAAGATGCAGACAGGTACAGGTATCCAGACCTGTCCCGATCATCAGAACATCACCTTTCAACTCATACAGACGCGCTGCCGGTGATTCTTCCGCAAGCGGAAAATGCAGGGACTGGCGGTTGCAGAGCAGTTCGGCATATCTGCCCCATGCCGCATATGCTTCACACGGGTGGCTGGAGAACATGACACCTTCGCGGTGGCGGAAGTTTTCGACAACCGCACCCATTTCCCTCAGGTCCGACACTCTCGGATCTGCCGCCGGCATGCTCTCTCTCACTGCATCCCACAGACTCGGGCGCAGCGGCGGATTTTCCCATCCGCTTGGATCGGTGTTCCCGCCGGTCTGCACGGGCATCAGAAGCGTTCCGGCTTCCGTCACTGTTTCCATCAGTGCATCTACTACCGTCTGTGCGCCGCCGACCACAAAGCCGAGTGATGAAAGTGATGAATGGACTTCGAGAATGCTGCCCGGTCCGATTCCCAGTTTGTGAAACACATCGATCAGATCATCTTTGGTTACCACATCGGTAACTGTTTCATTCTTCCTGTACATAATCAGAGCCTGCAGTAAGCTGCCGCAATACGTGCTCCGAGAGCCGCATTATTGAATACAAGCCGGATATTTGAATTCAGGGAATCGCCGCCGGTAATCTCAGCGACTTTTGCCAGCAGGAACGGAGTGCACTCCTTTCCCTTGATTCCCTTCTCATCCATTTCGCGGATCGCTTCGTCAATGACCGCATTGATCCGCACCGGGTCCATGGAATACTCTTCGGGGATCGGATTTGTAATCAGTACGCCCCCGTCCAGACCGAAGTCACGCTTTGCCTTTACAATTGCGGCTGCGTCTTCCTCATCTTTGATTGCGTAATCCACCTTCAGGCCGCTGGTACGTGTATAGAATGCCGGCAGTTCGGATGTCTGATATCCCAGAACCGGAACGCCTTTTGTCTCCAGCACTTCCAGTGTTTTGGCAAGATCCAGAATGGCCTTTGCACCGGCACAGATAACGGTAACATTAGTACGGGCAAGCTCTTCCAGGTCTGCGGAAACATCAAATGTCAGCTCCGCACCGCGGTGCACGCCGCCGATTCCGCCGGTCACAAAGAATTCAACGCCGGCCTTTGCCGCAAGAATCATGGTTGTCGCAACCGTTGTGGCACCCCAGGATTTCTCCGCAAAGATCACCGGCAGATCACGTCTGGAAACCTTCGGAATCTCCTGTCCTTTCTTTCCGAATTCTTCTATTTCTTCGGGACTCATTCCGACAACTCCGACGCCGTCGATAATTCCGATTGTTGCGGGAACAGCACCGTTTTCACGGACGATCTTTTCCACCTGCAGTGCTGTTTCGACATTCTGCGGATAAGGCATGCCGTGTGAAATAATTGTTGATTCCAGCGCCACAACCGGACGGTTCTGCTTTAACGCTTCCAGTACTTCTTCTTTTACTCTGATATTCATACCAATTCAGTCTCCTCTATGTTCATATCCGCGATACGTGAGCGGATCTCTTCATCATTCAGTTTTCTTCTTTCCTGCGGACTCATTTCAATGGTCCGTACCGCAGCGGTAATCCCGTAAACAGCCGCCTGTTCGGGCGTCATCTTCCTGCTGCGGGCAGTCAGATACGCTCCCATCAGTGCATCTCCGCCGCCTGTGGCATTTGCGACATTCACTGCCCGGTGCCGGATCCAGAGTTTCTTCTGATGCGTGCCGAGCAATACTCCTTCTTCCGCCAGGGAGATAATCACTTCCGACACCCCCATCTCCAGAAAGCAGTTCAGTGCTTTCTTTCCGCTTGCGGCATCTTTCGGCAGGATGCCGGTGAGTTCCTCCGCTTCGTATCTGTTCGGCTTGAAGATCTTCAGGTGCTTCATCACCGGCAGGAATTTCCGTGCCTTTGCCATACTGACGGGATCAGCCGCACTCATGCATGCGGCGTGGGCCGCCAGATGAAACAGCATATCTTCGCTGAGATTTCCGTCAAGTACAAGAATATCATCTTTCCCGCATTTGCGCGCCGCCTGCTCTGCTGTTTCTGTTTTCAGATGATCCAGAATACGCATATCGCTCATTGCCACATGCATATCCCGCTTCTCATCCAGAATTGCCAGATACATCGAACTCGGCAGGGAACATGTCACCGATCCGCTGCAGTCCATGCCGAGCATCTCACAGTCTCTCTTCAGCCCGGCACCGAACACATCATCGGAAAAGGCCGTCACAAGACTGACATCCGCCCCGAGCAGGGCGCATACCTCGGCAATATTGCGGCCGACGCCGCCGTATCTGATTTCAATTTCTCCGGGATTGGAATCGTGCATCTTCAGAGGTTCATAGCAGGCCCCGCAGATATCGATATTCGCTCCCCCGATCACACAGATTTTACTCATGTTCCTGTCTTTCTAACTGTACAGTTTTCTGATCTTTTTCAGACTGTCCGAAAGCTGATGTATGCACTCATCCAGCTCCTTATCTGTATATGTGCCGCTTTGATACAGCACAAAAGCATTCATCAGCACCTGCCTGAAAGATTCCTTTTCTCCCTGAGGAAGCACGGAAAGATCCAGTGTGTTGCATGACATCAGCATCTCTCTCAATATAATGACCTTTTTCTGAATCCGGTGTTCTTTTCCCGTTTCCTGCAGAAGCTGAAACAGCGTCCAGTTCTCATTGGTGTCTGTCCGCATTACCTTGATTCCCTCGAATTCATACTGCTGCTTTTCGAGCTCATCCAGCAATGCATACAGCTTTCCGGAATCCATCTCCTGCATAATCATATATTCATTATCGAACGCCCGGGCCTGTGTATCCTGATCGAAACCGGCTTCAAACAGATCCGCCACCTTATGGAACAATGCGGAATCACCGATCCGGCATACTGCAATGCCGAGCTGTTTTCCTGCATTCCCTATCATTTCCGCAGACTGATCATCCAGTCCGTAAAGCAGTATTTTTTCCATTCCTGCACCTCATCAGTATTCTACCATGTTCGCATTCCCTTCTGAGTGCCAGTTGCTTTTCATTTCCGGCAAATCTGC
Organism: Erysipelotrichaceae bacterium; assembly: GCA_015058875.1. GTDB lineage: Bacteria > Bacillota_I > Bacilli_A > Erysipelotrichales > Erysipelotrichaceae > Bulleidia. The sequence continues at coordinate 5,250 of SVBN01000037.1, forward strand.
GATAATATAAATATACGTTTATTATTAAGGAGGCAATCATCATGCAGATCTATGAGTCCGCAGAGGATTATCTTGAAACAATCCTGGTGATCCAGCAGAGAAAAGGCAATGTCCATTCCGTCGATATTGCCCAGGATCGCAACTTCAGCAAAGCCAGCGTCAGCGTCGCCATGAAGAAGCTGAGAGAAAACGGCTATATTACAATGGACAAAGACGGTTCAATCAATCTTCTGGAACCGGGCAGAGAAATTGCCGAGCGCATTTACGAACGTCATCAGGTTCTCACAAAACTGTTCACCAGCATCGGAGTCGATCCCGAAACCGCGGCGGAAGATGCGTGCAAGGTTGAACATGATCTGAGCCCTGAAACATTCGAGAAGCTGAAAGCCTATACAGCTTCAATGCATAAGGATAACTGAACCGGTGAAAACCGGTTTCTTTTCTGAAGGAGGTATGGAAATATGCTTTTGATCAGAAATGCAGATGTCTATGCTCCGGAACATCTCGGCATCTGCGATGTTCTGTGTGAAGGAGAAAAAATCATCCGGATCGGCCGGGTTCCCGATGCATATGCGTCACTTCCGGAATGCGGAGTCATCGATGCGGAAGGAAGAACCCTGGTACCCGGATATATTGATATTCACGAACATATTACCGGCGGCGGAGGAGAAGGCGGGCCCACTACAAGAGTGCCTGAAGCACCTCTTTCATGTCTGATCAGAAGCGGCGTCACTACCGTTGTCGGTCTGCTCGGAACCGACGGGATTACCCGCAGTCCGGAAAATCTGCTTGCCAAAGCAAGATCATTCAATGAGGAAGGCATCACCTGTTATATTCTTACCGGTTCCTACGGATATCCGCCGGTCACAATCACCGGAAGCGTGGAAAAAGACCTGGTACTGATTGATCTTTGCATCGGAGTCAAAACCGCGGCATCCGATCACCGCAGTTCGAACATCACTGCGGAAGAACTGATCCGGCTCGGCACCGAAGCAAGGCGCGGCGGCATGCTTGCCGGAAAAGCGGGATTTGTCACAATCCACATGGGCAGCGGAAGCGCCGGAATCCGCCCGCTGTTTGATGCGGCGGAGCACTCCGACCTGCCGATGCGGATTCTTCTGCCGACGCATATGGGCAGAACTTCCCAGCTGATCGAAGAAGGTATCCGCTGGATCGCCATGGGCGGCAATATCGATATCACAGCCGGTGATGATGAGGAATCCAACCGCAGCTGTGCGGATAAGATCATCCATGTCCTGGATAACGGCGGAGAGAGTCATCTGACAGTGAGCAGCGATGGATTCGGTTCCATGCCGAAATTCAATGAGATGAAAGAACTGATCGGGCTGACCTACAGCACGCCGGAATCGCTGCATCAGCTGCTCAGAATTCTGGTCGGGGAAAAGCTGGTCCCGCTGGAAAAAGCGCTGAAGCTTCTGACTTCAAATCCTGCGGACATTCTGACCGTATCTGAGCGCAAAGGCCACATCCGCGAGGCTGCGGATGCGGACCTGATCCTTTATGATCAGGATATGAATATCGATACCGTCATTGCCCGCGGACGCATTGCGATGCAGAGCAAAGAAGTCCTGATGAAAGGACGTTTTGAATAAGGGTGACTGATATGACGGAAGAACAGAATGCCCATCTGAATGAACAGAACCGGCGGCTTCAGGAAGCACTGAAAGCCGCACAGGATGAACAGCTGCGTGACAGGGAAAAACTGCATCAGCTGGAAGAAGAACTGAAAAAGCAGAAAGAAGAAAACAGCGCCGTTCTGAAACTGGCGTCCGATGCGCGCAAAGGCAGAAAAGGCGGATTATCATTCAAAACTTTTCTTCTCGGCATGGCTGCCGGTGCATTATGTCTGTACGGACTGCAGAAGACCGTTTTCAAGCCGGTTGAAAATCCGGTCGAGCAGATTGCCCATCAGGCAAAGGAAGACTTTGATGAAGTCATTACCGAAACATTTGCCGGCTTCACCGCTGCCGATTTCCAGAATGCCGTGCTCGGAGAGTCAACCGGACATCAGGAACTGATTGTCATGGAACAGCCTGTCGCAATAGAATCCACGATCACCAAGGAAGGATTCTATAAACTCCCCGCTTTCCAGAAAGTAAAAAATATCGTCTATCACGGATCCGGCGTTTATACCGTGGATCTCAGTCTGATCGATGCGGAACATATCATGGTGGATGAGGAAGAAAAAACAGTTACCGTTCTGATCCCGCATGCCGAACTCCAGTATGTCAATCCCGATCTTTCCGCCACGGAATTTGCCGAAACGGAAACAGGCTGGCTGGCATTCGGCGATCTGACGCTGACTGCGGAACAGCAGAATGAGCTGGAAGGAAAAGCGGTCGAATCCATGAGAGAGCGGCTCGGCACCGATGAACTGATGGAATCCGCGGATGAATTCTCCCGCATGAAAACATGGGAAATCTTCCAGCCTCTGGTCACTTCCGTTTCTCCCGAATACAAAGTGGTCATACAGACAAGCGACGTATACGAAAAAGAAGAAAGACACTGAAATCTTTCTTCTTTTCTTTCTCAGTCAGCCTTTTCGAAATCCGTATGCTCATAGCAGCGGATGACATCCGCAGCCTCCGGGGAATAAGTTTTTTCCATATCCTCCAGGATTTTCTCCGCAATCTTTGTCCCTTCCTCACCGAAGATATCTTCAATCACATGACGCATGGACCAATAGGAATGCGCGCAGTGGTATTCGAAGCTCTTCTGCATGCCGGGTTTTTTCGGGTGGCTTTCCCCTTCTTCATAACATGCATTTCTCACCGTATGGATACAGCAGTCATGATGATGCAGCGTCTGTGACACTTCATAGACAATTTCCGGATTGAAACCCTGAACAATGGAACTGTCCAGAAAACGGCAGTAGTCCTCACCGGCTTCCGCCATTCCCATTTCCGCAAACTGTGCGTGCCATGGGCAGACAGTTATTTTTGTGATCAGATCGGGAGCGTAAGACAGTATTTCGCTCCGGTTGGAGATGCCTGCCTGCTTCGCTTCTTCCGTAGGTGCCCATTCACCGTATTCCTGATAGGTTCTGTATGTCAGTGGCTGTCCGTCGCGCACGGCGCGTTTCGCCATTCGTCTGCCCCTTTGCGAAGCATAATAACGGACTGCCAGCAGGAACGCATTCCTGCCCTGTTCCTCATAGCGTTCCGTCAGTTCCCGGTGGTATTCCGCCGCAATCCAGGCATGCATCATTTCCGTAAATACTGCTGTCATAAATCCTCCTGATTCTCATCTTTTTACGCAAAGGACAGTCCGCAGACTGTCCTCTCGGTTTTATTCGGGATCCGATTCCGGATCAACGGTGTTGGGATTCAGTTCGTTATCGATTCCCATTCCGGCGACTTTCCAGGTGCCGCCGTAATTTCTCAGCGTCATCTGATAGCCGATATGCCATGTTCTGTGCACTTCTCCGTTATCTGCGAAATAGTCAAATACAACATGAGCAACCATTGTGTCATCACTCAGCGCCGTGCAGCGCAGCACCTGCTGGTTGGTGAACTCGGAGACGGAATGTGAAGTGAACCAGTAATTCTGCAGAGTGGTATAGCGCTGATACCAGCTTGCGGATGTGTCGCAGATTGCCGAAACCGCGCCGAGGGAAGTTTCCTGCGCCGGATACTGGGCAATCAGCTTTGCATAATCAATGATCATCTGCAGAATCTGCGGATCATCGACTTTCCTGCCGGCAATGATATGGCCGTTCAGAATATTTTCCACATTCTCTGCTGTTCCGATCCCCTGAATTTCAATCTCAGGTTCCCCGAGCACGCCGCTCAGCTCATAAATGTCCACCTTCGGCACGGAATTCTGATCCGGAAGCTGATCAAATACTGTTCCCGGAACATTCTGCTGTATCCTCTCCGCCTGGGAAAGCGGTGTTCCGTTGGCAGTTACGGCAGAGCCTGCAGGAACTTCAATAGTATAGGTTTCCGTTCCCTGCATCGGCAGAGCGGTTTTCCACTCTCCGCCGTCCCGGTACATCCGGATATCCGCCAGCGCCTCGCTGCCGGAATACAGACGGAATACATATTCATCATCCGATTCCGAAACCTGTGCGCTTCTGAGCGTCTGTGCGCCGTCAAAGATATACGCCAGCTGTTCTTCGAATGCGGCCTTTGAGCTGCTGATACCGTATTTCTGTTCCGTGTTCTCGTAGATGCCGCTGAAATCTGCCTGTGACAGTTTCTGCATGACATCTTCCAGTGCAGTCTGAGGCATTGCGGCCTCATATTCCTTATAATCATCCGCCAGTTTTCTGACGTACAGCGTGCCGCCGCCGAAAGCAAGCAGTGCCGTTGCCGCGACACATACTGCGGCCATTGCCGGTTTCAATCTTACCGCCATTATTCGTCACCTCTGACCAGAACAACCGAAGGAAGGTTTCTGGAATCATACATCGATACCGGATAGTGGATATATCTGCCGTTGTAAATCATAACGGAAGAGTTGCCGCCGTCCAGGTTGCCGGCCATGACAGCATCATATTTCTGGAACACTTCGATCACATCTTCATACTTTGCGCCGAAGGAGGAAGGTCCTCTGCCGTCAATGACCAGCAGCAGCATCGTGCCGTCTTTCTGCTGGCCGACTGCCGTACGCGGATTCAGCATATTCAGGTTATCCGTACCCGGCCGGTATGTCACTCTGCCGTCGGTAATGAATGTCGGACCGAATGTAACTGCTTCATAGACTCCCATTGCCAGCGCGCTGGCTCCGTTGGTAGTAGTCGTAACAAGCTTGTGATCCTTTGTGATTCCGACGATTGCCGAAGTGGTTGCGGCCGTGCCGTGGACAATCTGTCCTTTCTGAATGACCAGGCCTTCCGGAATACTGCCGTTTCCGGTTCCGCCGGAATCCTCGAATCCGCCGCCGTTGATGCCGGCAAGCGCGTGGTTCATTTCCACATAATCTTCAAGTTCCGGTGCCGCCCTGCCGCTGCCCATATCCGGGTTTACCGTGATATAGACTTTGGAAGGATCTTTGACAACCATCATGTAGCCTTCATAGGTCGGCGCGTAGATATGCTCGATATAAACGCCGTCCCCGTTGGTATCGGGATCCGCGGCAGCCTTCGGTATATCCGCTTTGACCGCTTCATCCTTTGCCGGCTGTGCTTCTTTCTGCCGCATTGCCGCGACAGCCTGTTCACCCAGAATCTTTTCCGCAATCTTGTATTCAAATGAACCGCGGTCCAGCGAGCGCACAAGCTCACGGGTGTATGCCGGATGATCGCCGCCGTATTTTTCGTTCATCAGCGCGTATGCCGTGTAAACCCCTCCCGCAAGTGCCGTCAGAAGGCACAGCAGGATTGTCACAGCCAGCGATATTCCTGTCTTTTTCTTCTTCGCCATAATCCAACCCCTTTAAAAAGAAAATCCATAGTACAGAATACCATGGATTGACCGCTTTTTCTTTGAAAAAACGCAGAATCAGACGTTCGGCAGCCCGAATTCCTCCGGCTGGAAAGACGGACACACGCTTTCTTTTGTCGCAATCACGCTGGATGCGAGCACCGTCCCGATTTCACAGGATTCCGCCAGCGTTTTTCCGTAGGTCAGGCCGATTGTGCATCCCGCAAAGAATGCATCGCCGGCTCCGGTTGTATCGATAACATCCACCTTTTTCGGTGCAATCGTTCCGAAAGATCCGTCCCGGTCCGAATAAACGGCACCTTTGCCGCCCATTGTCACAACCATTCTCCGGATCTTCGCCTGTTCGGCACGCTCATGAATCACTGCGGCCAGCTGTTGGGGACTCATGTCATCATAGTCTTCCGAGAACAGCAAACCCGCTTCCTGCTGGTTGCAGACAATGCATCCCGTTTTTGTCAGCATTCCTCTGCGCTCCATGGCGAGAGACATGTTGGAGACAACCGCATACACTTCCTTTTTATGCTTCTTTGCCAGCTCAAACACCTGCCGCAGCAGTTTTTCTTCCATGTCGATTTCAACAACAATACTGTCGGAAGCTTCAAATATTTCATCGCCGCTTTCCGCAAGAATTCTGGATATCTCGGAAAGATCGGGGCGCTTTGAAATCGATGCGGTCACATCGCCGTTATTGTCAAATACAGCCAGCCATGTTCCGAGTCCGTCGGGGCTGAAACCGATATAATCCGTATTGACCTCATGCCGCTTCAGGCGTTCAATGACATCTTTTCCGGTGCCGCTGTAGTCCACGACGCTGATAAATGTCGGCCTCAGATGTACATTGGCAATATCTTCCGCTACATTCCGGCTGACGCCGCCGTGCACCTGCACTACCCTGCCGACGTTTCTGCCGCCGGGAATATACTGTGTCAGAGGATATCCTTTAATATCCACAAATACTGCACCAAGTACCGTGATTCCCATATCACACCTCCGGAATATGTCCTATCATATCATCCATGATTTTATTTTGTGCACACGGATGCGCCTTTATTCTTCTTTGAGCATTGCAAACCGTTCGAATGTTTTCCCGTCCCGGGTCACCGCCGCTTCAAAATCCGCTTTCGGACGGATCCATGTTTTTCCGTCGTCATCCCGGTACACAACCATTTCCTCCAGTGTTTCGGTATGCTTCCCCACAGCAATCACCGTATATTCGTTCCCTTTAAAATGCCGGTATCTTCTTCCTGTTATTGCTTTTGCCATGCTTATTCTCCCTGCAGTGTTTTATCTGCGATGATCACAATATGACCATTTCGGTCTGCTTCCTTTACCGGAACAAAGCCGTTTTTCTGCCAGAAATGCGAAGACTGGGGATTTCCTTTGTCAATGCAGAGCCTTGCTCTTTGAAACCCCTCTTCGCACAATGCCGTGCAGACCTTCCGGACGATTCTGCTTCCTTCGCCTCTCCCGGAGTATTCCGCATCCATCATGAAGAATCCGATGAACGCAGTTTCCGGATCGGGATACCCGTCAATCAGATCCATTACCGCATGCAGTCTTCCGTCACGCAGGAAACCGATGTAGTACTTGTCTTCCGCTTCTTTACCCGGCGGCAGGGCACGCATATCCGCCGCAATGCACTCTTCCGTATTGTCTGCATCGCTGTACAGATAAAACTGCGGATTTGAGCCGCAGATTTTCTGCACATCCCGAATATCCCGCTCATTCAGTTTCCGGATCTCATATTCATCCGACAAATTCTGCATCCTGATCATTCCGAATCTCCTGTTTCCGTAATCATCATAAGCGAAAGAAAAACCGGAGAAAATACCCCGGTTCTTCCGAATTGGTTCAAATCTGATTATTCAGCGAATGCTGCAGCGCTTGCGCCGGCAATTCTTCCGAATACCGTGAAGTCCGCAACAGCGTTTCCGCCGAGACGGTTGGAGCCGTGTACGCCGCCTGTTACTTCACCGGCCGCAAACAGACCCGGAATCACGTTGCCGTCTGTTCCGACTACTTCTGTTGCAGGAGTGATCTTCAGACCGCCCATTGTGTGATGGATACCCGGCTGTACTGTCAGAGCATACAGTGTGCCTTCGAGAGGATTCGCGAAGGATGTACGTCCGAAGTCCGGATCTTCCTTGTTCTCAACATAACCGTTCCACTTGGAAATTGTTTCCGCAAGAGCTTCCGGTTCCATGTTCATCTGCTCAGCCAGTGCTTCCGGAGAATCGCCTGTCACTGTCCAGCCCTTGTTGACATAACCCTGAATGACTGTGGATGCATCATACATCTTCTGGTCAACGATCAGCCATGCATATCCGCCTGTCTGATGGTTTTCAGCATCGGAAACCTTGTCGCGTGTGGAAACTTCATCATAGAAACGTTCGCCTTCCTGGTTGACAAGAATTGCGCCGTCGCCGCGGAGACCTTCCGTGATCAGGTTTGCGGAACCGTCGTCCGCAACATGAACTGTCGGATGGAGCTGGATCTGTTCCATATCGACTGTATCGGCACCGACTGCCTGCGCCATCTTGATGCCCTGGCCGAGGATGCCCGGAGCGTTTGTAGTAATGTAGCCGTCCAGCGCCGGATTCAGTTCCTTGACCATGTCATTGTTTGCGCCGAAGCCGCCTGTTGCCAGAACAACTGCTTTTGCATTGACTGTTACTTTTTCACCCTGTGCGCCTGTCGCTTCAATGCCGACTGCCTTGCCGCCGTCTGTCAGGATTGTTTCTGCTGTCGTGTTGAAGAGAATATCGATGCCTCTGTCATTGACATTCTTTTCCAGAATCGGAATGACATATGCGCCGACGGAAACAACCTTGTTGTCAGCGTTGACCGGACGGTGGATACGCTTGACGGAAGCGCCGCCGAATGCTGCTACGTTATGCAGAACTGCACCGTTTTCTTCCAGCCAGTCGATTGCGTCTGCGGAATTTTCAGCCAGTGTCTTAACCAGTTCAAAATCGTTCAGACCTGTGCCGCCGAGCATTGTGTCGAGTTCGAACAGTTCAACGGAATCAAAATATCCTTCCGGTGCAGCCTGGTAAGCTGTCCACTGTTCCTGAACTGTCGCAGCCAGTTCCTTAACGATATCTGCATTGGTTCCCTCGAATTTTGCGGCATTTGCCAGTGTCTTTTCAACGCCTGCTTCTTCGCCGAATTCGTTTGCGTTCTGGAATTCTGTCTTGCCGGCATTCATACCGCCTGTGGAACGTACGGAGTTGCCGCCTGTCATGCCTGTGCTTTCCAGAATGACGACGCTCTTTCCGGCATCTGCCGCTGTGATTGCGGCGATCATGCCGGCGCCGCCTGCACCGACAACGACAACATCAGCGTCAACTGTTGTATCTTCTGCCGTAGCCTGTTCAACTTCTTTCTTCTCCAGATCTTCCGGAGTCAGTCCTGCTTCCGCAAGCGCAGCTGTGGCTGCTTCGATAATTGCGTTTGATGTAACCGTCGCACCGGATACCGCATCGACATCCAGTGTATTGCCGGCAACGATTTCACCCGGCAGCTGTTCGATTGCCTTGGAACCGATACCGTCTGTTTCACCCGGACCTTCTGCCTTCACGTCTGTGATTTCACCGTTTTCCAGTGTTACAGAAACAGTAACGGGCTTGTCTGCGCCGCCCTGACCGACAGCTTCACCGGTGAATGTACCGCTGACGCCTGCTTCAGCCGCGGGTTCGGAAGACTGCTGCGAAGCTGCATCATTTGCGCATCCGGCCATGGAAAGTGCCATGGTGAATGCCACAAGTGCACCAAATACCTTTTTCATTTTCTTTCCTCCATACGGACATATCAGTGCCCGCATATTGACTTTATCAGTAATAGTCGAAATGTACAATCGAATTTTCACAATTCTGTCACAATTTATCCCGCGCAGGATTTTCTGCCGTGCATTGCATCAGCCGCTTTTTCAGAAAAGTTTTTCAGGTCTGCTGAAACCGCAGGCATCCGCATTGCAGCAGTAAACTTCGCAGTTTCCGAGATGCTCTGACCACCAGGATCCATGCGATTCCGGCGTCAGATATTCCAATGCCCCTTTCATTGCGATTGCATGCGTTGAGATCAGGATGTTCCCGTCTCCGGCATTTCTGATTTCTTCCAGGAATTCCCCCAGCCTTGCCTTCACATCTGACAGCTGTTCCATTCCTACGGGTGCCGGCTGATGCACAAAATCACTGAAAAACAATCTGATTTCTTCTGGCGGATCACGCAGATCGAGTCCCTCATAGGGTCCGTAGTCCATTTCAATCAGGCGCTCATCGGAAATGATATCCCGTCCGGGGCATGCATGTTCCGCGGTCTGAACGGCGCGGATCAGCGGACTGGAATAAATCCTGTCAAAAACGATTCCGTGTTCCCTGAATTTTCTTCCCGCTTCTTCCGCCTGTCTGATTCCGGTGTCATTCAGAGGCAGATTGCTTCTTCCCTGCAGAGACATTGTTTTATTCATGGCTGTCTGTCCATGCCGTATCAGATAAATCTTCATCTGCTGTTCCTCCGTATGTTCCGAATTATACAAAAAGAGCCCGCGTTCTGCAGACTCTTTGATTTCATTTCATTTTTTCCAGCACAGCCCGGAAACATGACAGCAGGGTCAGGCTGATCAGCACACCGCCGATGATATCTGTCAGCCAGTGCACACCGGAGAGCAGTCTTCCGAATGTCATGACCATGATCATGATGCAGAGGATCACCTGCACGGTCTTCCGAAGGTTTTCATTCTTGATATAATATTCCGCCAGGATCACTGCACTTCCCATGATCACCGAACCGATCATCGTATGGGAAGACGGGAAGGATGCCTCCGGTGCTGTTTCACCGGGCATGATGACCGGCCGGTAATTGATAACTACGATCTCAAACAGCACATACAGGGCAATCACCGCAAAATACAGCGCGCCTGCCGCAAGCAGCTGATGATCCACCTTCAGGATATTTTTTCTCTGCATCAGCTGAATAAAACCCATAAGGGCAAATACAAACGCCAGGGCAATGGAGCCGATGCCGAGCACTTCCGTCACCTTATACCAGCTTTCATTGACGCCGAAAGCATTGAAAACACTCTGGTTCAGATGGGAGAAGCCCACCGATGTCGATTGCGGACCGACCGCTGCGACATCCACTGTTTTCAGCAGCACAATGTACAGCAGAGTCAATGCAGCCAGCACTGCCGGCAATACAAAACCACGATTCTTTTTCATGTCATACACCTTTCAGAAAGAATACCGGCACTCAGTGCCGGTACTTTCGGTACTTATTTTTTGAACCCGTCTCTCAGCGAAACACTCCGGTTGAATACCAGATGATCCGCGGAGCTGTCCTTGTTATCCAGGCAGAAGAAGCCGATACGCATAAACTGGAATGTCGGAGCGTTTGTTCCGGTCCGGTTCTCGCGTGTATCAAATTCCTCCGCGACTTCCTGCATGGACTTTTCCACTTTACAGCCGGTCAGGACTGTCAGGCTGTCCGGATTCAGCGCATCCAGGAAATTCTTGTCCGGTCCGTCCGGATTCGGATCCGTAAACAGGTTGTCATACAGACGGACTTCGGCATCCAGGCAGTTTTCACTGTCAACCCAGTGAATGGTTGCGCCTTTGACCTTGCGGCCGTCTGCCGGGTCTCCGCCTCTGGACTGCGGATCATATTCACACAGAACTTCCGTGACATTTCCGTTTTCATCCTTCACGCAGCCGGTGCATGTCACAAGATATGCACCCTTCAGCCGGACTTCATTGCCCGGATACAGACGCTTGTATTTCGGGATCGGCGTCTCCAGGAAGTCATCTTCTTCAATCCACAGATGGCGGCTGAATGTGATGGTATGGGTCCCCTGGGAAGGATCGGTCGGATTGTTTTCAACCTCAAATACTTCCGAAGCGCCTTCCGGATAGTTGGTAACCGTCAGCTTTACCGGATGCAGGACCGCCATGGTACGCTCGGCGGTACGGTTCAGGTCCTCACGCAGATAGCGTTCCAGCTCGGCGAATTCGATCGTGCTGGAGTTTTTCGCCACGCCGATGCCTTCGCAGAAATTTCTGATTGCGGCAGCGGTATAGCCGCGGCGTCTCAGACCGCACAGCGTCGGCATTCTCGGATCATCCCATCCGGAAACATATTTTTCTTCCACCAGCTGTCTCAGCTTGCGCTTGGACATGACCGTATGGTCAATGCCGAGACGGGCAAATTCGATCTGTCTCGGCTTGTGGTACGGAATCGAAACATTCTCAACCATCCAGTTGTACAGCGGTCTGTGGTCCTCATATTCCAGAGAGCACAGGGAATGCGTAATGCCTTCCAGGGCATCCTGAATCGGATGGGCGAAATCGTACATCGGATAGATGCACCATTTTGTTCCCTGACGGTGATGGTTGATAAAGCGGATACGGTATATGACCGGGTCGCGCATATTGAAGTTGCCGCTGGCAAGATCGATCTTCGCACGCAGCGTCATCTTTCCTTCTTCCACTTCACCGTTCTTCATCATCTCAAACAGGCGCAGGTTTTCTTCAATCGGTCTGTCTCTGTAGGGAGATCTTGCCGGTGTCGTGGTATCGCCTCTGTATTCACGGAACTGTTCCGGCGTCAGCTCGCATACATATGCAAGTCCTTTCTTAATCAGTTCCACGGCATATTCGTAGTCTTTCTCAAAATAATCGGAGCCGTAATAGAAGCGGTCGCCCCAGTCAAATCCGAGCCAGTGAATATCCTGCTTGATCGCATCGACATATTCCGTATCTTCCTTCGCCGGATTGGTATCATCCATACGGAGATTGCAGATACCGCCGAATTTTTCCGCCATGCCGAAGTCAATGCATAAGGCCTTGCAGTGACCGATATGCAGGTATCCGTTCGGCTCGGGCGGGAACCTGGTATGCACGGTCATCCCTTCAAACTGACCGCCTTCCGAGATATCTTCTTCAATAAAATTGTAGATGAAGTTGCGGTTGATATTCTCTTCCGTCATTTCTTTCTTCTCATCTGCCATGTATCAATACTCCCTTCATTCAGAGCTTCTTCAAAAATACCATACAAGTATATAATATCCGGTTTCAGTTACCAAGAGTTCTTTTTCCGGCCCGCAGGATGAAACGTTCCGCTTTGCCGGACTCTTTTTCAGATTTTCAGTCCGGCTGCTGTCCGTCATGCGCCAGCCATGCGCATTCTGTGATCTGCATATCCGTGAATACTGCCGTAAAGGAAGATTCTTCCGGACTGCAGGCATAAATGCCGAAGCGGATGGTTCCGCCCCCTTCCGCCATGTGGCAGATGCGCATCTGAGAAAAATGAATCCCGTCAGCTGAGCATTCCACCCTGAAGTCATCTTCCCGGCGGCTGAAGCGGTACCACATCTGTCTCACATCCGCCCTGATTTCCGTCGTTGCCCAGTCGGAATAACCGTGATTGGTCACAACCGACCCGAGATGTCCGAACGATTCGTTTTCATATTCCACCGATGCCTTGAGCCAGTTTTCCGAATCCAGATACATGACTATGCCGCACTGGTCAAAGCGGTGGTGCGCATCCGAAAAATCTGTTTTTACGATAAAGGAAAAATACTTTTCATCCGATTCCATCTGCAGTACCGGCGCATTGTCATTCCGAAAATGATAATACGTTCTCTGCCACAGATCGGTATGCGGCATGGTTGTGATTCTGATTTCACTTTCGCTGATGTCGTATGATTCCGGTTCTCTGATCCATTCCCACTGATACATGATATGCAATCTCCCTTTCACTGCTGAAAAGCAGTCAGTTTTCCTTATCAGTATACACGAACCGTACCGCATACAAAACACTCCCGAAGGAGTGTTCCGATGTGAATGTATTCCTGAATTGTTATTTCTGTGCGAGAAGTGCGCCGAGCTCATAGGCTCTCTGACATTCCTGCGGAAATACGGTTTCATGACGTTGCTTTTTCACCTCCGGATTAAACATCGACCATTCCCAGTCGGTTTTGCTGTAATCCTTCAGCTGCAGCGTGTTCCCGCTGACAAAGACTTCCGTCTCCCCGACAAAGCGGTTCAGTGTCTGCCGGTAATTGTTCAGCAGGTTCAGGTAAGCCTGATCGCCCGCGTTGCTTGTCATTATCAGCAATACCGGCACCGGACGGGAATTGCAGCAGGGAGTTTCCATGTTATAGGTCAGATTCTGGAAAATCAGGCGCTCATATAACGCCCGGAATGATGCCGTCAGCTCTCCGAGATAATTCGGGGATCCGATGATCACTCCGTCCGACTCCCTGATTGCATCCAGGACCGGCGTCAGTCCGTCCCGGCAGATGCAGTGACCTTTGAACTTTTCTTTCTTGCACCCGAAGCAGGAAATGCATCCGGTATATCTTTCCAGACGGAACAGATCAAAGCGTACCACTTCCGCACCGGTGCTCTGTGCTCCCCGGGAAGCTTCCGTAATCAATGTATCCGTGTTCCATCCCTTTCTCGGACCGGCATTTACGGCAATGATCTTTCTGCTCATGCTTTTCTTCCTGTATTTATCGGACTCTGTCTCATGCATGCTTCAGCAGCTTCCTGTGCCATTCCGGTGCTTCCGGCATTTCACTTCCGGTCAGAGCTGCCGCAATCACATGACGGTGAATGATCAGAAAGAGCCCGCAGAGAATAGCCAGGCATGAGATGATTGACATAATAACTTTTTTCATAACTGTTTACGCTCCTTCTTTCTTATTGTTTCATTTTTAAGGGCATATTTCCCGGCTGATGCTTCAGGGATGTCTCCTGCCGTCATTTCAGATTCATCATCTCCAGAATTTTCCGGGCAGTCACATTCTGCTGTTCATCGGCAGTGATGTCTGCAGTTCCATCGCCCTTCTGTATTCCGTAGCTGCCGAACTGGGCATGGTTGCCGCCTTCAATCAATTCCACTTCCGCATCTTCCGGAAGAAACCGGTCGGCAAAAGAGCGCATCCGCAGATTCAGCACGCCGTCCCGGCTTCCGTACAGTTCCAGTGTCTTTTCATCAACGGATCCGAACGGATAGGAAGCCAGCAGAATCAGTCCGTCCAGATCACGATGCGCAGCATACATCGATGCGGCAATACCGCCGAGGGAATGACCGCCGATATACCAGTGCCGGTAGGAACCGTATGCTTTTATCCTGTCCGCTTTATTCACACTGAGAAATGCAAGATTGGCAGGCATTCTGACCAGAAAGCAGTCCGTCCCCTGTTCCGCTATTTTGTGCATCAGCGGCAGATATGCAGTATATTCCACCTTCCCGCCCGGATAAAAGATCAGAGCATTATCCTCACCGGGTCCGTCAATCAGAAGTCCCTCTTCGATCTCGGAGACACTGACGGAAGAAGTATCTTTCAGGTATTCCGCAGCCTCTTCAGAAGCATGGTAATAATCCGACACATACAGTACTGACAGGATCACAGCGAATACTGCCGAAAGAATCAAAAATTTTCCTTTACGTTTCATAAACGTTCCTGTTTCCCGGCTGTCTGTCAGTCTGAAAGCCCGTGATAAGTCAGAGCCATCATTGTCAGATCATCAGAATGGTACCGGTGAGTTTCCTTTCCTTTTTGGAAAAGAGCGGAGTGCTCTGCTATACTATTATGACAAATTACCGGCCGGAATGCAGTATGAAAACTGCTCTCCGGGTACTCCGGTGCGAAAGGAGCGCCTCATGCGGACCAACACCCCGATCTATGATTTTGTCACGGAATATATGGGAAAAAACATGAGCCGTCTTCATATGCCAGGCCATAAAGGACTGGGCATGCTTGGATGCGAAGCAAGGGATATTACTGAGATCGCAGGAGCGGACGATCTGTTTCATTGCAGCGGGATTATTGCCGAAAGCGAGCGGATTGCCTCGCGTCTGTTCGGCAGTGCATGCACACTTTACAGCACGGAAGGCTCCACCCTGGCAATGAAAGCAATGCTGAGACTGGCAATGCTGTATTCTTACCGCCCCGGACACAGGTTCCGCGTTCTGGCAGCCCGCAATGTCCACACCGGTTTTGTGCACGCATGCGCTCTGCTGGATTTCGATACGGAATGGCTGTACGGCGAAGAGCCGGACTCCCTGATCCGCTGTCTGATTACACCCGCAGGTCTGCGGAAAGCGCTCGATGAAATGGAAGAGAAGCCCGATGCGGTCTATGTCACCTCACCCGACTATACAGGCGCCATGGCGGATATCCGCGGACTGGCGGAAGTCTGTCATGAGCAGAACATCCTGTTATTGGCTGACAATGCCCATGGTGCGTATCTGCGCTTTCTTCCCGAATCCCTTCATCCGATCGATCTCGGAGCGGACATGTGCTGTGATTCCGGACACAAAACACTGCCGGTACTGACCGGAGGCGCATATCTGCATATTTCCGACAGAATGAAGGAACGGTACGGTGATCTTTACCATGACGCAAAAAAAGCCATGGCCCTGTTTGCGTCCACCAGTCCTTCCTACCTGATTCTGCAGTCTCTGGATCTGTGCAATGCATACCTTTCCGGAGATTTCCGTGAACAGCTGAACGATGCCTGCATCAGAGTCAAAGCGGTGAAAGAAGAACTGGATCATGCCGGAATTCAGACGTATCTGCATGAACCGCTGAAACTGCTGGTAAATTGTGCATCTTTCGGAATGAGCGGTACTGAAACAGCCTCTTATCTGCGCAGCCGGCATATCGAATGCGAATATGCGGACCGCTATGATCTTGTGCTGATGATCACTCCTCAGAATAACAGCCGCGACCTGGCACGTCTAAAGGATGCACTGATCTCACTTGCGGAGAATAAAACCGCAGGCGAACATGACTATCCCGTCATGCCCCGTCCCATCCGGGTATGCAGTATCCGTGAAGCCATCCTGGCACCGTCCGAAACGATTCCGGTGAAGCAGGCATCCGGCCGGATCTGTGCTTCTCCGTCCGTCTCATGTCCCCCGGCAGTCCCGGTTGCTGTAAGCGGAGAACTTCTTACGGAAGAGATTCTGAACGCGATGAAATGGTACGGCATCACTGAAATCGATGTAATAAAACAATAACCGTGATCACTGCAATATCAAAGCCGAAGGATTGAGCTGTATCAGCTGATCCCTCCGGCTTTTTGATTCTTCATCAGATGATCTCCGTTAATTCTGTTTCTCGGAAACATCGAAACTGCCGAGATAACGTATTTCCGGGATTGCTTTTACATGTGCAATCTGTTCTGCAGTGATTCCGTCGGTGTTCTCCACTTCGATGATGTAGCGGTAGGAGCCCAGTTGAGAGCCCTCCGGACGGTCATGGATTGTAACAAGTTCCAGTCCGGTACCGGATATTTCAATGATGATGTCATCGAGCCGGTTTGCTTCGCAGTCTGCCACAAATACGGCCCGGTGACCCGTCACCCCTTCCGGTTCAGCGGCGGAAAGCACATAAAACCTTGTTTTATTTGCGCCCGTAATCTGAACATTCTCAGCCAGTACTTCCAGCCCGTACAGCGAAGCCGCAGCCGGTGCGGCGATTGCCGCAATTGTTTTATCTCCGGTTTCGGAAACATAACTGGCTGCTGCAGCTGTACTGGGCATTTCCTTTGTCCCGGCATCCGGCAGGTGTTCTTTTCTCCATTCCGCGCTCTGCGTGATGCCCTGGGCGTGGGAACAGACAGTCCTGATATCTTCCAGAGCCGCGCCGGGTATTCCCATCAGTGTCTGGCTGATCGGAAGAATCACCTCACCGGCCACATAAACATGCTCTTCCGCAATCAATGCGTCCACATAATTCGTGACTGCCCCGCCCAATGTGTTCTCCTGGGGAATCACCGCATAATCCGCATTTCCGTCCACTACATCCGCAATCGCTTCCTCAACAGTCTTCTTCGGAAAGAACTCTGCATCCTCCGGAAAGAAAAACCTTGCGGCTTCTTCCGTATAAGTTCCCTGCGGTCCGAGATAGCTGACGGATGAACCGGCGGGTATCACCTGTGCGGGCGGAGCGGTTTCCTGCTTCGTGCCCGGTTCAGGAGCTTTCGCGCAGGCCGGCGTGAAAAGGCATGCGGTCAGCATGAGTGCTGCTGCGGTTTTTCTGTTTTCTGTCATATATCACTCTCCGGAAATCCGGACTGCTGTCTTTCCGGCAGCTTCGTCCCCTTCCTCCGTTTTTTATACCAGGTTTCCGATTGCCCGGTCCATCCGTTCAATTGCTGTGTCATCTGCGCCGTATCTCTCCGCAAATCTGCGCAGGCTCATGGATGCATTGGATGCCAGCAGCACCGGCGTGGCAATACTGATTTCATCACGGATCATTTCCGTCATTCCGGGATATTTCATCAGGTCGCCGATCGGCGTATCCACACAGATGGTTCCCATGACGGGCTCCGTCAGCTCATAGACTGCTTTATATGTTCCGGCATTCAGATGACAGACGCCGTCTCTGACATCTTCATACAGGGGATTGCCCTCCTCTTTTACTCCGTTCCACAGCGGCAGGTTCACTTCCGCTTCCGCGCCGAAAGGTACTGTCAGGGAAATCTGCAAATGTTTTTTGTCCATGCTCCTCCAGCTGATATGCCACGGCCCGGCAGCGGACATGTAATCCATCTCCAGATGATCCAGAGCAGCGTGCGGCAGCGGCGAAATCCCTGCTCTGCGGAAGCCGGGCTCCAGAGCTGTCAGACCTGCGCAGCGTTCAAACATCCACTGCACAACGGCACCGTAGGAATAGTGGTTGAGGCTGTTCATGCCGGTACTGGAGATATGTCCGTTCTCATCCAGCGAGTTCCATCTCTCCCAGATGGTTGTTGCACCGAGGTTCACTTCATACAGCCAGCCCGGATATTCTTCATTGAGCAGAAGGTCATAGGCCAGATCATCCCTGCCGGTTTTCGTCAGTGCAGGACACAGCAGCGGCGTGCCGACAAAGCCGGTCTTCAGTTTCCGGTTGTTGTTTTCCAGCAGTTTTGAAAGAACAGCTGACGCAGAATCCTTCGAACCGAGTCCGTTGATAATGCCGAGAATCTCACCGGTCTGGGTCATCACGGCGCATCTGCCGCTCGGCGTATAGTATTCTTCGTAAATTCCTTTTTCAATCTGTTCCGCCAGTTTTCTGTATCTTTCCGCGTCTTCCGCATAACCGAGCAGCTCTGCCGTCTCTGAGACAATCAGCGCACTCTTCCGGTAATAGATATCCGCAATGAATCCTTCTTCCGTGCCGCCCAGAACCGCATCTGGCTTTGCGGCACCGTCGAGTGCCAGCCAGTCACCGAAGTGGAACACATGGCGCCAGTGATGATCTTCGCCGTCCGTCTTCCTGATATATTCCACCCATGCCTTCATTGCCGGATAGTGCTCTTTGAGGACGGAAAGATCACCGCTGAACTGATACAGATTCCAGGGAATGATTGTCGTCGCGTCTCCCCAGACTGTCGCAGTGGCTCCCATCGGGTTTGGGTTGTCCGCCATGCCGAAAGACGGAACAACCATCGGCACAAGACCTTCATATATTTCCTGTTCCCTTGCCATGTCATACAGATATTTGCGGTAGAAAGCATAGGTATCCGCAAAATACATGGCAGTTGCGGAGAAGACCTGCGCGTCGCCGGTCCAGCCCATGCGCTCATCCCGCTGCGGGCAGTCTGTCGGCACATCCACGAAATTATCCTTCATTCCCCAGCGGCTGTTTGAGATCAGCTGATTGAGTTTCGGGTTTCCTGTCGACAGTGTACCAAGCTGTTCAATGTCAGAGTACAGGGCAATCCCGGCAAGATCATCTGTTTTGAGATCTGCGATCCCTTCCACTTTCAGATACCGGTATCCGTAGAATGTGAACTTCGGCCTCAGGATATGCTCATTTCCATCGGAGACATAAACATATTCCGCCTTCGCCGTTCTGAGATTATCACGGTAGAAGCAGTCGTCCTGAAGAACTTCGCCTGCCTGCACACGGATCACGGTGCCTTTGGGTTCATGGACATGCAGAGTGAAAACACCGCTGATATTCTGCTTCATATCCGCGACTGTTTCCCCTGCAGGCGTATGCAGAATCTCCGGGCGGAATATCTCATGAGCTGTTAAGGATACACTGATCCTGTCAGCGGGCATCATTGTTTCATCACTGTATACGGCTTTTACCGGTTCTGTTTCCGGCAGGGTATCATCCCGGTGTTCCCCGTCATAGATATTGGAAAATGTGATATTGGAGCGCTTCACCATCCAGGTATCATCCGTACCGATGATTTCCTTACTGCCGTCTTCATAGGTCAGATGGACTTCTGCGATCAGTTTCCACTCTTTGCCATAAGTAAAGGACGCTGAGTCAAAGCCGAATCTTCCCTTGTACCAGCCGTTCCCCAGCTCAACGGAAAGCGTACCTCTTTCCTGCAGTTCTTTCGTTACATCGAACGTTTCCGCCTGCAGAAAGTTCCGGTAGTTATTGCAGTACGGCGTGAGATATTCATCGCCGATCTTCTCTCCGTTCCAATATGCTTCGTAAAGACCGAGACCGCAGACATACAGCCTGGCTTTCTTTACTGCTCCTTTGGGACTGATTTCCTTATAGAAGACGGGATGTCTTTCTTCGCTGCTGTCACATGTAATCCATTTTCCCGTCCAGGGCGTATCCATCTTCCCGGTTTCAAAATGATATTCTTCCGAGACAGCTTCTTCTCCCGCATCGCTGCGGACGCTGACCGTCCAGAAATATTCCGTCATCGGTCCCGGTCTGAAATCAGCCTCCGTGCCCAGGAAATCCAACTGTGTCCATCCGGTATCCATGACTGTTTTCTCTTCTGTCCGGATGATCAGACGTGATGCCTCCGCTTTCTTTCCTTCCGCCTCCGTAACCGTCCATGTAAAAACAGGTCTGCCGAAACTGTAACCGATGGGATAGCTGAGGTGACACACTTTTCCATTCTGTATTTTCATGATATTACCCGTCTTTCTGATCCTATTTTACATGAAAAACTTCTTTGCTTAATTGTCTGCGCTTTCCTGCGGGCCGCATCTCAGCCCTGTCCCTGTCAGGCACAGTATAAAAGACGTTTATTCACTGCAGAAATCCAGTTCATAAACGTCCGTAATCATTCCGGTATTATTCTGTAAGTTCCCTGGCATCAATTCAGGAGCCCCTGAAGATACTTTTCATGTATGGAAAAGCAGACCAGCCGCACAAAGAGACAGAGAGAAATCGAGCGGAGCAGAAAGCTCAACAAGATGAAATTCAGAACTGCAATATGTGATGACTTCAACAGGGATGTTCTCCGCTGCAGATGCGGTGCCATACTCAAATATGCGGACAGTTATAATCCGCTGGAAGGAATATCAAATGACAGAGGCTACAGACAAAAGTGTATTAATGATATGCGAAAAATGTGGATACAAAGAAAACGTTCCCTGGAGCGATCTGCTCAGAATCGATATGTTTCTCTTGGAAAGTTGGACAACCGTCTCGATGTGCCTGGAAACCCCATTATGAATGTCCACAGTACAAGCGAAATTACCAACCAGAGCGCCTCCAACCGAAGAAATCTACTGTGTTCCCTTTAGCAGAGCACTTCTACAAGCTGGAATTAATCTAAATAATAAAATTAACGATCACTCGTCATTCATTTTGCAAAAAACAAACCAGTAATCAGTATTTGTCAATTCATAGAATTTCTTGATTATATCCATTCTGCTTATCTCCTGCAAATCCCGATTTGCTTAATTCCATCACTCACTTGCTGCCTTTATTCAATCTTCAGCAGCCAGTCTGATAAATTGTGAATCTTGATGCCTTCATAGTCATATGTCTCATGTCTGGTATTGGCCAGGATCATTTTGGGATACGCATCCTTGATCTTCAGCAGGGGATCATACTCCCGCTCAAAAGTTTCCGGTCGTGAGATATCATCGCTGACCTGGATATACATCTTCTCATCGCCGCGGACAACCACAAAATCCACTTCCTTCTGATACAGCTTTCCAACGTAGACTTCATAGCCTCTTCTCATCAGTTCGATACAGACAGTATTCTCATACATCCGTCCGTAATCAAGATTACGTCTGCCAAGTCTGGCAAATCGTATGCCAGTATCACTCAGATAGTATTTCACGGAAGTCTTCAGGTATTTCTTTCCGCGGATGTCATATCGGCGTACGCCATAGAAAACATATGCATCGCATAGATATTTGATATAGTTTCCGACAGTTTTGTGATTGGTTACAACCACATTTTCCGTCAGTGTATCACTGATATTGTTGGGTGAAGTCAGATTGGATACGTTATCCATCATGAATTCTGCCAGATGCTCCAGCATTGTCGTATCCGGCAGATGATACTTCGTAACCAGGTCCCTGTTGATGATCGTATCGTAAACATCTCTGATATAGTTTGTTCGATCCCTCTCCGTGCGGTATTCATAAGAGCCTGCCAGACCGCCTTTGATCACATAATCATCAAAGAGCTTTGCTGTATCCTGCTCATCTGCATAGTAACGGCAGAATTCCGCGAAGCTGAACGGGAAAACATGAATCTCAATATAGCGCCCTGTAAACAGCGTTGTCAGATCGGAGCTTAGAAGGAATGCATTGGAACCGGTGATATAGAGATCATATTTCCGGGAAGTATGCAGACTGTTGATTGCAAGTTCAAACTTCTCACAGAGCTGCACTTCATCCACAAACACATAGTTCTGTTTTCCGGCAGCATAATGGCTTTCAATGTAATCATACAGAGCATGGTATTCCTTTAATCCTTCATATTTCAGATCAAAGAAGTCCACAAAGATAATATTGGCATCCGGCTGAATCTCTCTGATTCTGCGGATATATGCCTTCATCAGTTCAGACTTTCCGCTGCGGCGCACTCCGGTAATGATCTTGATATCCGGGGTTCCCATAAGATCAAGAAGCCGCTGCATGTATTCTGGTCTTTCAATATAGTTCATAACATCACTTCCGAAATTGTAATTTTTTTTAAGTTTCGCACCTCCATTTTCAATTTACTCACGACTGTATGATTTGTCAATGCGAGTTTCCTTTCCCCGCAGTTATGCCTTTAGTATCGAATATGTTGGTTGTGTGTGAACGAGTATTTGGTCTTATTTCAACCGAGTGTTTGGTTCTAGTCAATAATATGAAAGGACGCTTACTTACTGCGAAATACAGAAAATAAACGTCCATAATCAGCTCAGTATTCTATTGTCAATAAGTCCTCAAGTTTTGTTCCTACAGTAACGAGTTCAATTACTATAGACACCCGAGCGTACTTTTCGAGGCGTTTTCCACGTTTAGACCAGCTGATCTCACCGAAGGTGAAATGCTCGTAAAAGTGCTTAAAATAAAGGATTTCTACGAGTTCAACTTTTGCAGCAACACTATAGTCTCGATGTGTGAACGTTCGTCTTTGTCCAAGCATATCAAAGTGCTTATTTCCAACGCAAGTATTATGACACGTCTCGCAATGATATGTAGTCTTTTACTTCAGTAAATTGGAATTTGTCAGCTTTTCTGTTTGCTAATCAGGAGTTGTTTTTCCAACTAAACAGCAGAATAGAAAGCAAGACCAGAACGATCCCGACAGTCTTTATAATCGTCATACTCTCCGAAAAGGCAAATACACCGATAATCGTTGCGACAACCAACTCGATTGACGCAACCACTGGGACTTTGCCTGTTTCCGTGATTTTTGAAAGCCCACTAAAATAAAT
>SVBN01000121.1 GCA_015058875.1 Erysipelotrichaceae bacterium
CCTTCCCTGCCGCTTATATTATACAACAACTAGCCGCTAGTTTCAATAGTTATAAGAAAACTCATCTACTATTTTCGATGAGTTTATTGGTCTTCCATGATGCAAGGGTTTTTCAGCAGCCTCGCTGCGGCCTCTTTTCTGTTTCCGGCGTTCAGTGCCTGCAGCATATCGTATATAATTATGCCCGGAGGTAAACTATGGCTTTGGAACAATTTCTGAAAGAGCGGATCACGGATGCGCAGGCACTCGTCAGAGAACTGCGGAAAACATTTGCATATGTTTCCGTGCTCGGCTCTTATACAAAAACAAAAAGCATCCTGTCTTCCACAAGAATGACATCCGTGGATGATATCGACAATGAATGCGGATTTGTGATCCGCATGTATGACGGCAGTCATTACAGCGAGTATTCCGCAAATGATATCCGCGGACTGGATCCGCAGAAGGTGATCAGCTCCGTTCAGCTTCCGGCAATGAACCAGCCGTTTGTCAAAGCGCCGGCACTGGAAGAAGAGGAGATGGTCAGATCGTTTGTGCGGGAAGACGCCGGTCCTCTGAGCGATGAAGAGATCCTGGAGCGGCTGAAGAGCATCCGCACATATTGCGAACAGAAGGATGAAAGGATCATCAATGTGCAGGCAGCCTGCCGCAAGCGTTCGGTATCCAAGATCTTTGTTTCGGAAAAGAAGGTGCTGGACCAGCATTATGAGTGGGTGAATGCGATCATGATGCTTTCAGCAAGAGAAGGCGATGTCATCCAGCAGCACTACTGCACGGAAAATGAAGCCGATACCCGTAAAGCGCTGGAAGAGCTGGATCAGCGGAAAGACAGCGATGTCGATATCGTGCTGCGCATGCTTTCCGCTTCACCGGTGGAACCGGGCGTTTATGACATCATCACCGATCCTACGATCAGCGGTCTGATCTGCCATGAGGCGTTCGGCCACGGCGTCGAGCAGGATATGGTTGTCAAGCACCGGGCAAAGTCCGCAGACTATGTGAATAAGAGGGTCGGCAGCGAACTGCTGAACATGCATGACGGAGCAGCGGCTGCGCTTTCCGCCGCATCCTATTTCTTCGATGACGACGGTGTTCTGGCCCAGGATACCCACATCATTGAAAACGGCATTCTGAAGCGCGGTATCAGCGATGCGCTCTCGGCGCTGCAGCTGGGACAGAATCCCAGCGGAAACGGCCGCAGGGAATCCTACAAGCGCAAGTCCTATTCCCGCATGACAAACACATTCTTCTCGCCGGGCAATGACAAAGTGGAGGATATGTTCCGTTCCGTAAAGCACGGATATTATCTGTGCAATACGAACAACGGCATGGAGGATCCCAAGAACTGGCAGATCCAGTGCACCGCCGAATACGGTCTGGAGATCAGGGACGGAGAGCTGACCGGTAAGATTGTCGCACCGGTCGTCATTTCCGGATCCGTGCTGGATCTTCTGAATTCCATTACCATGGTCTCCGATGAATTCAGAGTTATCGGGTCCGGATCCTGCGGCAAGGGACATAAAGAGTGGGTCTATGTTTCGGACGGCGGCCCGTATATGAAAGGAAGGGCAAAACTGGGATGATCGGAATCGTAGAATTAAAGAAGCTGATTGAAAATAACAGTGATATCAGTGCCTGGGAGATCCGGAATACCGTCAGTGAATCCTGCCAGCTGTTCTATGTCTCGGAAGCACTGGAAACAAACCGGTATGTCAATACGGAGGAAATGAGCATTGCCGTATATGCGGATGTGAACGATCAGCGCGGATCTTCCACCGTGATCATCACTTCCGCGGATGATGCGGAAAGCATTGCCGCAAAACTGCAGGCGGCAGTGATCAAGGCAAAGCAGGCACTGAATCCGTATTATCCGCTGGCGGAAAAGACGGAGAATCTGAATCTGCTTTCCGATGAAAAGAAGGATCTTGCATTGCTTGCAAAAGAGACTGCAGACGCCGTATTTGCGGCAGAGAAGGATTCGGACAGTCAGCTGAATGCGACGGAGGTCTTCGCGGATCATGATGTGATCCGCTTCCTCTCCAGCAATGGCGTGGACCACAGCTATGATGCATATTCCCTGTTCTGCGAGGCAATTCCGAGCTTTGACGGGGAAAAGGAAGACGTGGAGCTGTATTACAGCAGATATGCCGGCATCAAAGATCCGGGAGAATACACCGGCGATGTAAAAACAGCGTTATCCAACGTCCGGTACAGATATGACGCACTCCCGCTTTCAGAGGTACAGATCCCTGAGAACTGCCTGATTGCCGTATCACCGGATATGATCAGAAACATCATGGTCAATTTTGCCCAGGAACTTTCCTACAGCAGACAGTACTACAAAATGAGTCATTATCAGATTGGCGATCAGATCTCCGCGGTTCCGTTTGATCTTGTTCTGAAAGGACAGGAAGCAGGCATCTGCTCATCCTCGCCGGCGGACGGAAACGGCATTGTTCTGAAGCAGACAAAGGTTATTGATCAGGGCAGGGCTTCCGCATTCTGGGGAGATCAGCGGTTCGGTTATTATCTGAAGGAAAAGAACATCACCGGATCCTATCCGATTGCTGTGATGGAGAACTATCCGGTCATCTCTGAGGAAGATCGGAAACGTCCGGTTCTGTATCTGATGAACTTCTCGGCGCCGCAGCTGGATTCTTCCAGCGGCTACTTCGGCGGAGAAGTGCGTCTGGGACTGCTGGTGAACGGGGATCAGGTCACTCCGGTAACCGGATTCTCCGTCAGCGGCAACATCTATGAGGCGGTGAACACAGCCCGGTTCTCGGAAGAAACCGAAGCGGTCAGCTCCAAAGGCAGAATGTCCTTCAGGGGACCGAAGTACATGTACTTCGATACATTGAAACTGCATTGATTGCAATATCGAATGAATCGCAGAAGTCTGCGGTTCATTTTTATATAAAGCTTTTATTATCAATTCGTTTCATGATTTCCTGTCTTGACCGGAAGATGCATTGTGTTAAGATTTATATGTACCACAACAACTGAATAGGCGTAATTAACATCAGAAGATAAACAGACAGAAGGGTTCGGCCACCCGTAAACAGCGATCTGTTTTTCTGATGTTTTTTATTTTCAGACACGGGAATTCGCTGAAAAAATGCGTATATGTTAAACAGAGGGGTGATGCAGATATGACAGCAGCAATTCAGTAAAACATACAGTTCGGTCTGCCTGATTATAAAGGAGGCGGACGAAATGTCTCAGAAGAAAACGATGAATGAAACAGCAGATGCGGACAGAAAAAAGAAAGATATGGAGGTAAGAATCCGGAACTTCCGGATGATCGATGACATGTTCTTCGGTGCGGTACTGGACGGAGATACGGAGCTGACAGGAAAGATACTGTCAATCATTCTGAAGAAAAAGATACATATCGTATCGGTGAAAGCAGAGGAGACAGTGATCGATATCATCGGCAAAAGTATCCGTGCGGATCTGATCGCAGTGGATGATCATAGAAACAGATACATCATCGAGGCACAGAAAGATAGAAGAGGGATGGATCCAAGAAGGCTTGCATATGAACTTACGAAAATTACGAAAGGTATAGTAAAAAAAGGAAGTAAAGACTGGGAACAGATAAAGCGGAGATACGTCATCATGTTCTGTGAAACAGATTTTATCGGCAAAGGTGAAGCTGTGACATATGGGAAAACAGTATTTGCCG
>SVBN01000038.1 GCA_015058875.1 Erysipelotrichaceae bacterium
CCAAGGAGTTAAACGTCACACCAATGCCATTTCATTCTAACAGTTTCAACAATGAGAGGATGTAGTCCTGGCTGGCTGTCAGGTATTACACCCTGTACTTATATAGTAGGAGGAGTAGAAATCATTGAAGGACATATGATGCCGGATCATGTGCACATGCTGGTATCGATACCGCCGAAGATGTCGGTAAGCAGTTTCATGGGGTACCTGAAGGGAAAGTCCGCAATGATGGTATTTGAGTACCACGCAAATCTGAAATATAAATTCGGGAACAGACATTTTTGGGCAGATGGATACTATGTGAGTACAGTGGGACTGAATGAAGCAACAGTGAGAAAGTATATCCAGGAGCAGGAAAAAGATGATATTGCGAAGGATAAACTGAGTGTAAAGGAATACGAAGATCCATTTGGAGAAGACAAAGAAGTAAAGAAGAAAAATCCAAACAGGAAGTGAATGAAGGCCGTTAACGGCCAGCGATAGTTAAAAATGCAATAGTGGCTTTGACATACGAGTGTGGAAAAGCCAGCGCCTTAAGACGCTGGCTGGCACTCACAGGCTTATAGCCTTAGAGCAAACCACCCGTTTCACGGGTGGTCATGATTTGTGAAAAAGTAAAAAACAGCAAAGAAAATGAAAAAATTTACATTTCATGTACCCTCTATATATTCGGACAATTTGCCTTGAAAGGTGCGGAATTACCGGTGTTTGTTTTTGAAATGCGGACACTTGACTTTGAAGTGGGTACAACATATCACTTCCTGAAAAATGTTCCAAATATTTTCAGAAAACGTGAAAAATTAGCGCAGGAATTATGTTGAAAATGTGATAGGAAGTTTCTATAATAAACGCAACTTCACTTTTTTGAATAAGAAGTTAGAAATGAGGGTAGAAATGAATTATCGCAGATTATTAAAAGGAGGACTCGCGGCTGTTACAGCATTGGCTATGGCCGCATGCAGTTCCGGATCACCGTCCGGTTCATCCGACTCCTCTTCCGCTTCCGGCAGCTCTGACGCTGCAGCTGCAGCATTCAAGCTCGGCGCATCCGGCCCGACAACAGGCGGCGCAGCCGTTTACGGAAATGCTGTAAAAAATGCTGCTGAAATCGCAGTCGAAGAAATCAATGCAAAGGGCGGAATCCAGTTTGAACTGAACTTCCAGGATGACGCTCACGATCCCGAAAAGGCAGATACTGCTTACGGTGTGCTGAAAGACTGGGGCATGCAGGTATCGATGCTGACAGTTACATCCGCTCCGGGCCAGGCAGTTGCTCCCCGCTATGATGAAGACAATATTCTGGCTGTAACACCTTCCGGATCTTCACTGGCTGTTATCTATGCAGATACAACCAATATGACCGGCGCATACGGAAATGTCTTCCAGATGTGCTTCACAGACCCGAACCAGGGTACCGCCAGCGCGGACTATCTTGCCGCTCATAAGGACCTCGGCGATAAGATCGGTATTCTTTATAAGAATGACGATAACTATTCCACAGGCATCTATGAAAAGTTCGTTGAAGAAGCAGCAGTCAAGGGACTGGATATTGTTTATGAAGGAAGCTTTACTTCTGACTCCGAAACAGACTTTACAGTTCAGCTGAGCCAGGCTCAGGAAGCCGGCGTCAATCTGCTCTTCCTCCCGATTTACTATGATCCCGCTTCCCTGATTCTGACTCAGGCCAACAGCATGGACTATGCACCGACATTCTTCGGATGCGACGGCATGGACGGCATTCTTTCTCTGGAAGGCTTCAATGCCGAGCTTGCTGAAGGCTTATATATGCTGACACCGTTCTCCGCTGACGCAACAGACGAAAAGACAGTAAACTTCGTCAAGAAGTATCAGGATAAGACCGGAGAAACTCCGAACCAGTTCGCAGCTGACGCATATGACGTTGTCTATGCACTTGCTCAGGCGCTTGAAGAAGCCGGCGCAACACCGGATATGAGCGCTTCCGACATCTGCGACCTCCTGGTACCGGTATTCACATCCATGACATTTGACGGTATTACAGGCGAAGGCATGACTTGGGCTGAAACCGGTGAAGTTTCCAAGTCACCGACAGCTGTGATTATTGAAAACGGCGTATACGTCGGCGTTGAATAATCAGTAAAATACAGCTTAAAGCAGCAGGTTGCCAATATAGTCTATTGGCAACCTTCTGTTGTTTTCTCTGAGGGGGTCATTTTATGGCATTTTTTTCCTATCTGGTAAACGGGCTCGGACTGGGAAGCGTATATGCAATTATTGCATTGGGATACACAATGGTTTACGGCATCGCCAAGATGCTGAACTTTGCGCACGGCGATATCATCATGATCGGCGCATATGTATCCTATTTTCTGCTTTCCTATTTTCATCTTCCGCTGGCTGTAAGCGTGCTTGGGGCGGTGGCCTGCTGTACAGTGCTCGGCGTTACAATTGAGCGGCTGGCCTATAAGCCGCTGCGTCAGGCGTCCAGCCTGTCGGTTCTGATTACTGCGATCGGCGTCAGCTATTTTCTTCAGAACGGCGCCCAGCTGCTGTGGTCATCTTCCACAAAGGTATTCCCGTCGGTTATCTCCAACGGTGCTCTGAAGCTCGGGGGCGTATCGGTTTCCTATCTGACACTGATCACCATTCTGACATGCATTCTGGTTATGACCTGTCTTACATTGTTCATCAATAAGACGAAGACCGGCAAGGCAATGCGTGCGTGTTCGGAAGATAAGGGTGCTGCGGCACTCATGGGCATTAATGTAAATCATATTATTTCCATCACATTCGCGATCGGTTCCGGACTTGCGGCGATTGCGGCTGTGCTGCTTTGCGCAACCTATCCGTCCGTATATCCGACGCTCGGCTCCATGCCCGGCATCAAGGCGTTTACCGCGGCTGTATTCGGCGGAATCGGTTCGATTCCCGGCGCATTCCTCGGCGGTCTGGTGCTCGGCATTATTGAGGTTCTCGCAAAGGCATATATCAGCACACAGCTGTCTGATGCGATTGTATTTGCCGTACTGATCATTGTGCTTCTGATCAAGCCGACAGGTCTGCTCGGTCATAAGATCAGCGAAAAGGTATAAGGAGGGTTCTGCAGTGAAAAAGAATGCAAATGTTTTCTCAAAACTGTTTGATGAAAAGCACCGCGGCAGAACGGTCTCTTTCCTGATCGTGATCTGCGTATATGTGCTGATTGAACTTCTGCAGGCAGCAGGCAGTCTTTCCAGTCTGTTCAAGAGCCTGCTGGTCCCGGCCTGCTGCTACATTGTTGCGGCGCTCGGACTGAATATGAACGTCGGCATCTCCGGTGAGCTGAATCTCGGCCAGGCCGGCTTCATGAGCGTCGGCGCATTTACCGGCATCTGTGTTTCCGGCCTGCTTGCGGAAACAATTCCGAATACGGTGATCCGTCTGATCATTGCAATTATCGCCGGTGCGATCATCGCGGCTGTTATGGGATGGCTGATCGGTGTTCCGGTACTGAAGCTGCAGGGTGACTATCTTGCAATCGTAACTCTGGCATTCGGACAGATCATCAAGAGCCTGATCACAAACCTGTATTTCGGATTTGATGAGAACGGTCTGCACATGAGCTTTGTGAACAACAATGTCAAGCTTGCGCCGGGCGGGAAGATGCTGATCAACGGACCGATCGGTGCAACCGGTACGCCGCGTATCGCTACATTCACAATCGGCGTATGTCTGGTGCTTGCGTCATTGGTTATTATTTACAATCTGATTTATTCGAAATCCGGCAGAGCGATCATGTCCTGCCGTGACAACCGCATTGCGGCTGAATCCATCGGTATTAAAGTTGCGGATATCAAGATGCTTGCATTCATTGTTTCCGCAAGTCTTGCCGGTGCTGCCGGTGCATTATACGGAATGAACTATTCCACTCTGGCTGCCAATAAGTTTGACTTCAATACATCTATCCTCATTCTTGTATATGTCGTATTGGGCGGTCTTGGGAACATGACCGGTACAATCATTTCCACGGCGGTCCTTCTGGTTCTGCCGGAAATGCTGAGAGGTCTGCAGGATTACCGCATGCTGATATATGCCATGGTGCTGATTGTGATCATGCTGGTATCCAACAATGAAGCACTGAAGACCAGATTCGGAAAACTGACGGAAGGCTTCCGGAAAAAGAAAGGAGCGCAGTGATATGACTGAAACAGAAAACAGGCGCCTGATTCTTGAAACGGAAGAACTCGGCATTGACTTCGGCGGTCTGACTGCCGTGAACAATCTGGATCTTCAGGTTTATGATCAGGAGATCGTCGGCCTGATCGGACCGAACGGCGCAGGAAAGACCACGGTGTTCAATCTGCTTACCAAGGTTTACCAGCCGACCCGCGGCGTGATCCGTCTGTGCGGAGAAGATACCGCAAAGATGACGACTGTGGAAGTCAATAAAGCAGGTATTGCCAGGACATTCCAGAATATCCGTCTGTTCCAGAATCTGAGCGTTCTTGATAATGTCCTGACCGGAATGCACAATGAGATCACCTATTCCCCGGTGGATGCCGTGCTGCGTACCAGAAAGTACTATACGCAGGAGCGGATGGTTGAGGAAAAGGCGCATGATCTTCTGAAGATCCTGGATCTGGATGAATCCGCGGATGTTGCGGCAGGAAGCCTGCCTTACGGCGCGCAGAGACGTCTGGAAATTGCCAGAGCGCTTGCGACGGAACCGAAACTTCTGCTTCTGGATGAACCGGCTGCCGGTATGAATCCGCAGGAAACGGAAGAACTGATGGACATGATCCGCTTTATCCGTGATCATTTCAAAATTGCAATACTGCTGATTGAACATGATATGCGTCTGGTTATGGGAATCTGTGAAAGAATCACTGTAATCAACTTCGGAATGATGCTGGCAACCGGAACCCCGGCTGAAATCCAGGCAAATCCGCAGGTAATCAAGGCATATCTGGGAGAGTGATACTATGCTGAAAGTTGAAAATCTGGTAGTTTCCTACGGCATGATCGAAGCGATCAAGGGAATTTCATTTGAAGTCAATGACGGTGAGATTGTTACCCTGATCGGTGCCAACGGCGCAGGAAAAACAACAACGATGCATACGATATCAGGACTCCTGAAGCCGGTATCCGGTGCAATCTATCTGGACGGGACGGATATCACAAAGATTCCTTCCCATAAGATTGTTTCACTCGGTCTGGCGCAGGTGCCGGAACGCAGAAGAGTATTTGCCCAGGAGACAGTCGAAGAGAATCTGGAGCTTGGCGCATATACGCGCAAAGATAAGGAAGGCATCGCGAAGGATCTGGAAGAAGTATTTGAACGTTTCCCGCGTCTGAGAGAAAGAAGAAAGCAGCTTGCCGGCACATTGTCGGGCGGCGAACAGCAGATGCTGGCGATGGGAAGAGCATTGATGGCGAAGCCCAGAATCATGTTAATGGATGAACCTTCCATGGGACTCTCCCCGCTGCTGGTACATGAAATATTCCGTATCATCGAAGAAATCAACAGACAGGGAACAACGGTTCTGCTGGTAGAACAGAACGCAAAAATGGCTTTGGGAATCGCAGACCGTGCATATGTTCTGGAAACTGGTAAAATAACATTAGAAGGAACCGGCGAACAGCTTGCCAATGATGAGCGTGTTCGCAAGGCATATCTCGGAGGGTGATAATACTATGTATGTAAAGGACCACATGACAAGAAGTCCGAAGACCATTACTGAGGACATGAAGGTTTCAACAGCTCTCGATATTATGCAGAGAAATAATTTCCATCGTCTGCCGGTCGTGGATGACAGCGGAAAACTGATCGGACTCATTACCGAAGGTCTTGTTTCCGACAGCACGAATTCCAATGCAACGACACTGGATATCTATGAGCTGAATTATCTGCTTTCCAGAACACTGGTAAAGGATCTGATGATCACGAAGGTTCATACGATTTCCCCGGATGTTCTTCTGGAGGAAGCTGCCGCAAAGATGCTGGCGAACCGGGTCAGCGTTCTTCCGGTTGTCGATGAAGGCAATCAGGTTGTCGGCATCATTACCGAGAAGGATATCTTTCAGGCATTCCTGGATCTGATGGGATATCATCACCAGGGAACAAGATTCGTTCTGGAATGCAGGGATGTTCCGGGTGAATTTGCGGATGCCGCAAAGCTGTTTGCGGAAGCGAATGCCAATCTGGAAAGCTGCGCGGTATACCATACCGAACGCGGCGCGGAGATCGTCATCAAGGCAACAGGAGAAATTCCGGTTGAGGATATGACGAAGATCCTGGTGGATCACGGATATGTGATTACCAATATTATCCAGACAAACAGCGACGGAACAACAAAGCATTATCCTGTAAAATAAACATTCACGGAGACAGAACCGGTCTGCGATGCACATGCGGCCGGTTCTTTTTCATGGGAAACTGCCATCTGTTGACTGGCATGGTACAATATACAGCGCAGGAGGAAATCTACGCATGAATGAAGATATTATTCAGACAATAGCCGCTGAGCTTAAGGTGGGTGTTGATCAGGTAAAAAATACTCTTTCCATGCTGGAAGAAGGCAATACAGTACCGTTTATCGCACGTTACCGCAAAGAACAGACCAAAGGTCTGGACGAGGAACAGATTCTTTTTATCGAAAAGCAGTACAAGTATCAGGTAAACCTGAAGGAAAGAAAGGAAGCTGTGCTTGCATTGATTGAGCAGCAGGGCAAGCTGACGGATGAGATCCGTGATTCCATCAATGCATGCACAAAGCTGTCCCAGGTGGAAGATCTGTACAAGCCTTACAAGCAGAAGAAAAAGACCAGAGCTGCCGTTGCCATCAAGAACGGACTGCAGCCGCTGGCTGACTGGATGCTTGCCCTTCCCGCTGAGGGAGACCTGCAGGCCGAAGCCGCAAAGTATATTACTGAAGATGTAAAAACAGCGGAGGATGCCGTCCAGGGTGCCAGGGATATCATTGCCGAGAATGTCAGTGATAATGCCAAACTGAGATGGAGCTTCAAGGATACGATCATGAAGTCCGGCGTTCTTGTAACGAAGAAAAAGAAGGATGCCGAAGACGAGAAGCATGTCTATGAAATGTATTATGACCGTTCCGAAAAGGTCAGCCAGATTGCCGATCACAGAGTCATGGCAATCGACCGTGCCGAAAAGGAAAAGGTTGTCACAGTCAGCTTCACATATGATCTGGAATATCTGGAAAAGGAAGCCGCAGATGCATATCTGAAGGGACAGACAACAATTGTCGAAGAAGAACTGATTGCGGCAATTAAGGACGGATGCGAAAGACTGCTTCTGCCGAGCGTTGAAAACGAAATCAGAAGCGATCTCTCCGACAGAGCGCATACAAGCTCGATCGAAGTATTCTCCATGAACCTCGAAAAGCTGCTTTCCCAGCCGCCTCTGAAGGGAAGAATCGTACTTGGATTTGACCCGGGCTTCTTCAACGGCTGCAAGCTTGCGGTACTCGATGAAACCGGAAAGATGCTGACGGTGGACAAGGTCTTCCCGTTCCGCAAAAACGGAGACATCGACGGCTCCAAGAGAAAGCTGCTTGCCCTGATTAACAAATATCATGTCCAGATCATTGCGATCGGAAACGGCACGGCCAGCCGTGAGAGCGAGAAGCTGGTAGCCGAACTGATTCAGGAAAACAATCTGGATGTCAGCTATGCGATCGTATCGGAGGCAGGCGCTTCCGTATGGTCCGCTCAGGAAGCCGCAAGAGCGGAATTCCCGGATATGGCAGTTGAAGAACGTTCCGCGGTGTCCATCGGCAGACGTCTGCTGGATCCGCTGGCAGAGCTGATCAAGATCGACCCGAAGTCCATCGGTGTCGGACAGTACCAGCATGACCTGCCGGAAAAGGCGCTGAATGAACGTCTGGATGAAGCGATCATGAAGTGCGTCAACCGTACCGGTGCGGACCTGAATACCGCTTCCCAGGAGCTTCTGACGCATATCTCCGGTCTCAACAGCGCGACCGCAAAGGAAATCATCAACTACAGAAATGAAAACGGCAGATTCACCAACCGTGAACAGCTGCTGAAGGTAAAGAAACTCGGCGCGAAAACCTATACGCAGTGCGCAGGCTTCCTGAGAATCAAGGACGGCGATGAGCCGCTGGATGAAACATCCATCCACCCGGAAAGCTATGAAATGGCAAGAAAGGTCATGGAAGTCTCCGGGATTACACAGCTTGGAACACCGGATGCCGTATTCGATGAAGAAAAGATTAAGGAACTCGGCATCGACAGCTACACGCTGAAGGATATCGAAGACGCGATCCGTCAGCCGCTCAGAGATTACCGTGATCAGTTCGAAGGCGCACTGCTCAGAAGCGATGTGCTGGAAATTTCCGATCTGAAGGTCGGCGACCAGCTCTCAGGCACCGTCAGAAATGTTGTCGACTTCGGTGCATTCGTTGACATCGGTCTGCATGAAGATGGTCTGGTACATATTTCCCATATGTCCATGAAGCGTGTCAGCCATCCTTCCGAAGTTGTATCCGTCGGTGATATCGTTAAGGTCTGGGTATTTGAAATCGATGAGGCAAGAGGCAAGGTCAAGCTGAGCCTGCTGCCGCCGGAACAGATTACAGCCCGTGATGAAGCCCAGAAGAAGGCAAGGGAAAACCGGAAGAACTATCAGAACCGTGATAACCGGAACCGCAATAACCGCAGAAATGATGCCCGCCCGGCAAAGAAACAGCCGGAAAAGGTAACCATGGAAGACGCGACAAAGCGTCTGCTGGAACGGTTCGGATCCAAACACAATTAATGCATGATAAAGGAGAACCGCTGCGGTTCTCCTTTTCCATGAAAAAAGCCATCCGGACGATGGCCTGAATTAATTGCTAACCGAGAATTGTCTGAAGCAGGATGACCCAGACCGGCAGGACGGCAATGGACAGCAGCGTAGTCAGTACAATGCAGTTTGCGGCGAATTCCACATCGCCGTTGTACTGTTCCGCCATGACTGCGGCTGTGCTGCCTGCGGGCATGGCTGTCAGAAGCACAGCCAGTCCGGCGCTGAGGGGATCGATATGTGCCAGGGAACATGCCGCAAGAACAATGCCCGGCAGGATCACGAGACGGATCACACTGAAGGAAATGTTCCTTTTTGTCAGAACATTGCCGAATCCGGTTTCGGCAAGAATCATGCCGAGGAAGACCATGATCAGCGGCGTGGAACATCTGCCCAGACTCGTCAGAACCGATTCGATCGGTGCAGGATAATCCACCTGCAGCAGCATCCTCAGCAGTCCGATTTCCATAGCGATAATGCAGGGATGCTTCAGAATCCGGAATGCGACTTCCTTTTTGCTGGAACCTTCCGTGAAATAGGAGATGCCGGCAGACCACATGACAATGCGGACAGGAATCAGATAAATCTGCCCCAGTGCCAAGCCCATTGTGCCGTATACGCATTCCGCAACCGCATTCCCGAGAAAACCCGAGTTGGAACAGACAGTGGAGTACTGAAGAACTTTCTTAACTGCGGGTTCTTCATGATTGTACGCATGCGATGCGACAAAGGAGCACATTACCTGAATCAGACAGGAGATGATCAGAATTGTCAGGAACTGCTTTGCCAGTCCGGCATCCATCTTCATGCTGAAGGCACCCGCGATGCTGCATGGAAGACACAGATTCACAACCAGAGACGACAGCACCTTCCTGTCGGAAGGCTTCAGTATTCCTGTTTTGCAGAGAATGCATCCGGCAGCCATTTCCGCAAACATCATGAACTGCAGACGAAATAAAGGACCGAGCTCAAGCATATGTTTCCTCCGTAATTTCCCCCGAACACTTTCGGCATAAATGCAGAAAAAAGTGTCAGAAAGAATTATACTTTGAAGAGGACGGAGGTTCAATGCATGTTCCGGGAACTGGTAAGAAAACATAAGCAGCTTGGCACAGATGAAACAATCGAAGTGCTGAAAACAGAAACAAGAGGGGTGCTGAGTGTCAGCGGGGATGACGGGTATCCTTACGGGATGCCGATGAATCATTATTATAACGAAGAGGACGGATGCATCTATTTTCATCAGGGAAGGGTCGGATACCGTCTGGAAATGCTGCGGAAAAATCCGAAGGTATCGTTCTGCACATTTGATAAAGGATACCGCAATGAAGGCGAATGGGCTCTGAATGTCAGAAGCGTCATTGTCTTCGGGAAAATTGAGATTATTGATGATCCGGAAGTGATTGCTGAGATCGGGGAAAAGCTGAGTCATAAATTCACGCAGGATGAGGACTATATCCGCAATGAGATTCTCCGCTCCGGTCCGGGAACCTATATTCTGAAGCTGACGCCGGAATATATGACCGGCAAGCTGGTCAATGAGTCATAAGACAGGGATGCAGGCATGCATCTTTTTCTTTATCCGCATGGTAAAATGATTCACATGAAGCGAATTGTAACGGGAATCCTGGCACATGTCGATGCCGGGAAGACAACCTGCATCGAAGGCATGCTGTTTCGCTCCGGAACAATCCGGAAGATCGGCAGGGTAGACCATGGCGATGCGTATCTGGACTATGACGCTCAGGAACGGGATCACGGCATTACGATCTATTCCAAGGAGGCTGTTTTCAGCTGGAAGGATACGGAGATCCAGGTCATTGATACGCCGGGTCATGCGGATTTTTCCAGTGAGATGGAACGCTGTCTGCGGGTGCTGGATCTGGCGGTAATCCTGATCTCGGGACAGGACGGGGTCCAGAGTCATACCAGAACGATCTGGAAGTGTCTGGAACACTATCATGTTCCGGCGGTTGTCTTTGTCAATAAGATGGATATTTCCCACCGGACAAAAGAAGACCTGATGAAGGATCTGGAAACAAATCTGTCCGATACGTGTGTGGATATGAGTGATCCGGACCGGTATGAAAAGCTGGCGCTGATCTCTGAGGAAGCACTCAGCGAATATATGGAAAACGGAACGGTCAGCGATGAGCTGATCCGGGAAGCAGTTTACAGCCGGAAATGCACACCGTGTCTGTTCGGATCGGCACTGAAGCTGGACGGGATCGATGAACTCATGGATGAAATTGATTTCCTGTGTGAGGAAAGGGAATATCCGGAGGAATTCGGCGCGCGTGTATATAAGATTTCCGCAGATGAAAACGGCGCCAGACTGACGCATATCCGGATGACCGGAGGCGTGCTGAAAAGCAGGCAGAAGCTGTCGGAAGAAGACAAGGTGGACCAGATCCGCATCTACAGCGGAAAGAACTGGAAGATGGCGGATGAAGTATCTGCCGGAATGATCTGCGTGCTGAAAGGACCTGTCAATCTGCAGGACGGGCAGGGTCTGGGATTTGAAGAGGACTTTGCCGAACCGATGCTGAATGCATATATGACCTACCGGCTGGTTGTGCCGCACGGCGCGGATACCATGTCTTTGATGCGCACATGCACGCAGCTGATGCAGGAGGATCCGGCGCTTTCCATCACAGCCAATGAAGAGACACATGAAATCCAGGTGTCCATCATGGGTGAAATGCAGATGGAAGTCCTGCAGAAGAAGATCAGAGACCGCTGCGGCATTGATGTGCTCTTTTCCACCGGAAAGATTATTTACAAGGAAACAATCCGCTCAGCCGTGACCGGCGCCGGTCATTTTGAGCCTCTGCGTCACTATGCCGAAGTCCATGTCCGGCTGGAACCTCTGGAGCGCGGCAGCGGAGTTGTTGTGGAAAGCGAATGCCCGACGGATGAGCTGTCCGCCATGTGGCAGAGAAATATCCTCTCGGCATTGACGCATGTGTACCACAGAGGGGTTCTGACCAGATCACTTCTGACAGATGTACGGATCGTACTGATTGCCGGCAGAGGACATCTGAAGCATACGGAAGGCGGAGATTTCCGTGAAGCTTCTTCCCGCGCCGTACGTCAGGCACTGATGAAGGCGGACAATATCCTGCTGGAACCGTTCTGTTCCTTTACGCTGACCGTGCCTTCCGGGAGTCTGAGCCGGGCGCTGTTTGATCTTGAAACAAAGCAGGCACAGTTTGAAGTGACAGAGGCGGGAGATGAGGAAGCGGTTATCACCGGAAAAGGACCGCTGCGTCTGCTCAATGAATATCAGAATGATGTGACAGCCTATTCCAGAGGAAAAGGCAGATTTATCATGCGTCCGGAAGGATATGAGGAAAGTCCTGCTCAGGACGAGATCGTATCTGAAATCGGATATGATCCGGATATGGATTATTCCCGGCCTGCCGGATCGGTATTCTGCGCGCACGGATCGGGCTTCTATGTGCCGTGGGATAAAGCGGACGAATATATGCATATCCAGTTCCGCGCTCCATCCGCGACTTCCTATACGCATCCGGTGCGCTACCGTGTCTCGGAAGAGGAAATGCAGAAGGTGTTTGAAATGACTTCCGGAAGAAACCGGAATGAAAGCAAACACTATACGCCGAAGAAAAAGCCTTCTGATGAAAAGCCGGCAAAACCGAAACCGCAGGTACATCTGCCGGTATGCATGATTGTGGACGGCTACAATATGATCTACGGATGGGAAGATCTGAAGGAACTGTCCCGTCAGGACCTGTACGCCGCAAGGGAGAAGCTGATTGACCGCCTTTCCGATTATATGGGATATACCGGATATAAAATGCTTGTCGTATTTGACGGATACAAGGTCAGGGACAATATCGGAACGGAAATACGCCGGGGAAACATGACGATTGTCTATACCCGGGCGGATCTGACGGCGGACGCCTATATCGAAAAAGCTGCGCATGAGCTGAAAAAGGAATACCGCATGATCGTTGCGACTTCCGACGCCCTGATCCAGAATGCGGTTTTCTCCCAGGGGGCATCGCGTATGAGCGCCAGGGAACTGGAATCGGACATTGCCTTCCGCATGAAGACAATGCTTGAGAAATTATAAAAAAACAGATGATTCAGAAGATCATCTGCACGAGAAACATGTAGCACAGGGTGCCGCCGGCAATCGACAGCAGTGTCTGCCGCTTCCATAAATGAAGTGCAACCGTGACTGCCGAAGCAATCGCTTCAGGAATGCCATGGGAGCCCTGAAACAGGCTGACGCCTTTGAGACAATATACCACCAGCATGGAAAAGATCGCCGGAGGAAGCGCCCTGCCCAGATACAGGACATACTCCGGTGTTTTCCGTTTTCCGCTGAATACCGCAAACGGCAGGAACCGGATCAGAATTGTCGCCGCGGAACAGATCAGAATTGTCAGTATTGCCTGAAATGATGTCATTCTGCGATACCTGCGCTTTCAATCGGCCGGCGGAAGACAGTCAGAGATAAAGTGATCAGCGCCATTGCCGGAATCAGGAAAGAATCCTTTCCGAACAGAATCAGACAGAGTGCAGAGGCAATTCCGCCGATCCATGCACTGATATGATTCTTTTCCTTCAGGATCTGCTCCGTCAGGATCACGATGAACATGGAAGTCATGACAAAATCAAGACCTTCGGTATTGAAATGAATCACCTGTCCGAGGATGCCTCCGATGGAGGCTCCCGTCACCCAGTAACAATGGTCCAGAAAGGTAATCCATGACCAGAAACTGTACGGTGAAACGCCTTCGGGGATCTCTGCTGAAGCATTGACCGAAAATGTCTCATCGGTCAGGCCGTAGATCAGCTGCCATTTCCGTTTCCCTGCACCCCGGTATTTTTCCAGCATGGCGATGCCGTAGAACAGATGTCTTGCCTGGATCATCAATGCCATCAGAAATGTCTGAAGCGGCGCAAACGGGCCCGCCAGCATGGAGACAATGACGAACTCCAGGGCGCCGCCGTAGACCGCCAGTGCCGTCAGAACCGGATACCAGAACGGGCTGCCGGAAGAAGTCATATATATGCCGTATGTGATTCCCAGAAAGATATATCCGGTCATGACCGGAATCGTATGCGGGAATGCGGCCGCAAATGCACTTTGTTTTCCTGTTTTCATTGCTGAAATATTACTGCGCACCGGTTGTGAGTGCAATCGTAATGATCTGTCTGAAATAAAAAAGGCATCCGCAGATGCCCTGTGATTACAGCAGTGAGATCAGGTACGGAAT
The DNA here is from genome assembly GCA_015058875.1 of Erysipelotrichaceae bacterium. GTDB lineage: Bacteria > Bacillota_I > Bacilli_A > Erysipelotrichales > Erysipelotrichaceae > Bulleidia. The sequence goes on from SVBN01000038.1 coordinate 14,041, forward strand.
TGCCTGCTCAAAATTGACGCCGTAAGTGTTGTGGTTCTCCTCCGCAATGGTCAGACGGATGGATTCCGCAGTAAACAGGCAGGCGATCCGGATCGCTTCATCCAGCGATTTGCCGAGTGCCAGTCCGCCGCACAATGTGCCGGCCCACAGATCTCCGGTCCCGTGGAAGTGTTCCGGCTGTTCCTCTGTATAGAAGGAATGCCATGTGTCATGAACGCTGTCATAAGCGCAGGCTCCGGTTTTTCCGGGTTCCGGTGAGATTCCGGTCAGAATGGCCGTTTTGACGCCGAGTGCCGTCAGTTCCTTCAGTGTCTGTCTGACATAGGCTTCATCATAGCCGTCTGCGGGATATTCCTTCCCGAGCATGAAGGCAGCCTCGGTCATGTTCGGACAGATATAGTCCGCCTTTCCGCACAGCTGTGCCATTCTTTTTACAAAGGCATCATCAAATCCGACATACAGCTTTCCGTTATCCGCCATCGCCGGATCCACAAGCGTGAATGCATGGCTGCCGAAACGGCGGAACAGATCTTCTGCCAGAGCAATCTGCTCAAATGATCCGAGATACCCTGTATAAATGCCTTCAAACTGAAAACCTTCCTTTTCCCAGTGATTCATGATCGGTGCGATCTCAGAGGTCAGATCATGAAATGTGAATCCCTGAAACATGGTGTGCGTTGAAAGAACAGCGGTCGGAATCAGTGCGGTTTCAATTCCCATTGCACTGATGACCGGAAACGCTGCTGTAATGGAGCATTTTCCGACGCAGGAAATATCCTGCATGGTAACAACTTTTTTCATAATGCGCCTCCTTTGTGCGTCATCATAGCACTATATCGGGGATTTGCAAATGAAGATACATTACCGGAAAGCTAAAAGTGAAATTTTTCCATTCCGCTTTTATATTCATCCGGGAGCATACCGGAAAGATTCTTCGGGGCATGGACGGAGAAAAACAGCTCTGCTCATGTATAATGTTATTGCGTCTGAAACACCATGATTATGAATAATCCTGAGAGGAACGGTATGAACAATATCATCAATATCCTGATCCGTACACCGGAAGGAAAAGAATTCAAAGTAAACAGAGAATCACCGTGCACGGTGGAAGAACTGATCCGGCCGCTGCAGGATGAGTTTTCCTATGAAATCCTGAGCTGTGTCGCTGATTATCATCGTCAGGGACTGGACTGGATCGTCGATCATGACTGTACAATTGAGCTTCTGGATATGCGTTCTCCTTCCGGAAACATGACATATCAGGTCTCCCTGACTTTCCTGTATATCAAAGCGGTGCATGATGTGCTCGGGGACGATGTCCGCGTCACGATTGCCAATTCCCTCAGCAAAGGTCTGTTTACACAGATTCATACCGGAAAGCTGGATGAGACAGCTGTCCGGAAGATTGAAGCACGCATGAAGGAACTGGTCGAAGAAGATATCCGCTTTGAGGGCGGTTATGCCAGACGTCCCGAAATTGAGGAGTATTTCAGAAAGTATACAAGAAGAGAACAGAAGGATCTGATTGAATCTGCGGATGATCTCAGACGTGCATATATCTATAAACTGCAGGATGAAACGGATCTGATCTACCACCGTCTTGTTCCTTCCACCGGATATCTGAAATGGTTTGAGCTGAGAAGATACAAGAACGGCGTGCTGCTGCGCTTCCCGCATCCCTCAAAGCCGGATACCGTCCCGCCTTATGAGGAACAGAAGCTTCTTTACGACGCCTTCTCGGAAGCGACCCGCTGGTGCAGGATCATGAAGGTCAGCAATGCCGCAGACCTGAATATCCTGGTGAAACAGAAAAACTGCAAGGATCTGATCCTTCTTTCCGAAGCATTGCATGAAAAGAGAATTGCTGAAATTGCCGAACAGATCCGGGAGTCCGGAAAACGGATCGTCCTGATTGCCGGACCGTCTTCTTCGGGAAAGACTTCTTTCGCCAAACGGCTGTGCATTCAGATGCGCGTCATCGGATTGAAGCCGCTGTATCTCGGTACGGATGACTATTTCCATGAGCGGGATGAAACGCCTGTCCTTGAAAACGGGGAAAAGGATTTTGAAAGTCTGCGGGCAATCGATACCGTACTGTTCAACAATCAGATGAACGATCTGCTCAAAGGCAAATGGGTGGATCTCCCGGAATTTGATTTTAAGGAAGGAAAGAAGGTATACGGGCACAGGATTACCTCAATATCTTCCATACAGCCGATTGTCATTGAGGGGATTCACGGGCTGAATCCGGCAATGACGGAAGGAATTCCCGATGATCAGAAATACCGCATCTACATCAGTCCGCTGACCCAGCTGAATATCGATGATCATAACCGTGTCCCCACAACCGACGCCCGGATGCTGAGAAGAATTGTCAGGGATCATCTGTTCCGCGGATACGGAGCTCTGGAAACGATCCATGCATGGCCGAGTGTGCGTGCCGGAGAAGAACAGTATATTTTCCCGTACAATTCACTTGCGGACACCTTCTTCAATTCCCACTGCCTGTATGAACTTTCGGTTCTGAAAAAATACGCAAAGCCGCTGCTGGAAACAATCCCGGAGGATGTGCCGGAATATCCCGAAGCCAGAAGAATGCTGGAATTCCTTGGCTGCTTTAACGAGATGGAGGATGATTCCATTATTCCGAACAATTCCATCATGAGGGAATTCATCGGCGGAAGCGTACTGCTGTAGGCGGATGAAAAAATGAAAATGGGACCGTGCGGATTCCGGACTGAATCACACGGTTTTTTCTGTGCTTCCGTGAGAAAGCACGGATTTCCTGCTAGCATTATGAGAAAAGTAAACAGGAGGCGGCGATGAAACAATACAGACGTTTTGAACCGGAGGATGCGGCACGGATCCGTCTTCCCGGAAAGATGATGTTTTCTCCGGACGGAAAGACACTGGCATTCGCCGTGGAGACACCGGAGAAGGAAAATAACAGGATCTCCTTTTCAACATGGATCCATGATGAGCACGGAAGCAGGCAGCTGACTTATTCCCGTGATGCATTGCCGCTGGCATGGAACAGCAATGAAGAACTGATCATTCAGAGAAATACAGAGGATACGCTTCCCGGAACAACCGCATTATCGCTCATCAATATCGGCGGCGGTGAGGCAAAGCCGTTCTGCACGCTTCCCTTTGTCCTTTCGGATCTGAAGAAGGTTTCAGATGATGCCTGGATCGCCTGCGGCTTCATTCATAAAAATGATCCGGATCTGTATCTGTGCACAGAACAGGAGCGCAGACAGATACTGAAGGAGAAGGAAGCAGAAAAGGACTATACAGTGCTGGATGAGCTGCCTTCCCATCAGGACGGGGCAGGGATGGTCAACGGCAGACGCAATGCGCTGTTTTTGGTTTCATTCCGCAATGGTCTGAAGGTCAGACGGATCACGTCCGCTGATATTTCCGTCAATGAATATGCGGCGGATGAGGAAAAGATTCTGTTTACCGCTGCGGATATGCATACCTCGGCACACAAGGAATGCGCGCTGCTGGGAACATACAGTTTCAAAAACGGGAAGATAAAGATGATTGTTGATCAGCCCGTATACCGTCTGGATGCACCGCTGATCAGAAACGGAAAAAGCTATGTGCTGATGACGGATATGAAAGAATACGGCGCCAAGCAGACGCCGGTGCTGTGCGAGGTGAGCGGCAGGAAACTGAAGCCGGTATATGAGCCCGCTTACGCCCTGACAAATCTTGCCAATGCGGATCTGCGGACGAAATACAATACCCGCAATGGAGTCACGGACGGGATGATCTGCACGCTGGCCAGTGTGGAGGACCATACCGAACTGTGGGCAATTGATGAAGATATGAAGACAAAGGTTCTGTATGCAGGGGCAGGCAATATTTCCTCGATTGCGGCCGGAAAGCAGTCGCTTGCGCTGATTCATTCCGACTGGGAAACACCGCCGGAAATATTCCTGATGAACATAGACGGAACCGGTCTGCGCCGTATTACGGATCTTTCGGAAGCCTGGCTGAAGGGAAAGCAGCTCAATCCGCTGCGCAGGATTGATTATGTTTCCCACGGGAAACAGCTGCATGGCTGGACAGTCCTGCCGGCGGATTACGATCCGGAAAAGAAATATCCGGGGATTCTGGATATTCATGGCGGCCCGAGAGTGAATTTCGGCGAGGCGTTCTCGTTTGAAAAGCAGATGTTTGCGGATCACGGGTATTTTGCATTCTTTACAAATATCCGCGGCAGTGACGGCCGGGGAGATGAGTTTGCGGATATCCGAGGCAGGTACGGTACGGAAGACTTTGATGATCTGATGGCGTTTACCGACACCGTGCTGAAAGAATTCCCGGCACTGGATGAGCACAGGCTGTGCGTGATGGGACTTTCCTACGGCGGATATATGACATCGCGCATCATTACGAAGACAGACCGGTTCTGCTGTGCCTCTGTTCACGGTCCGGTAATCAACTGGATCAGCATGTCCATGACTTCGGACATCGGTCCCTGGTTTGCGCCGGATCAGACCGGAGCGTCATCCGTGTTTGATTTTGAACAGATGTGGCAGACTTCGCCGCTCCGCTATGCGGATCAGGTGAAGACGCCGGCGCTGTTTCTGCACGGAACGGAGGATTACCGCTGTCCGGTGTGGGAAGGCATGCAGATGATGCAGGCACTGACGATCCGGGATATCGAAACAAGGATGGTTCTGTTCAAAGGCGGAAGCCATAACATGCACTATACCGGTGCTCCGGGAATCAAAATCCGCAGGCTTCATGAACTGCTGGACTGGTTTGACAGACATACAGGGAAATAAAACAATGCCGGCAGATGCCGGCATTGCCTGTTTACGAAAGTCTGTTCAGGAAAGCCTGGATATGTCCTCTTGCCAGGCGGTACAGCAGATATCCGAGCGCAGTTCCCAATGTGTTGGTGATCAGATCGGTAATATCCGCCGCTCTCAGCGGGTTGAGAAACGGCTGGACGCATTCGATCATCAGACTGAACAGGAAGCCTGCGGAAATGATGGAGAGGGGACTTTTCTGACGTACCATCGGCAGGAAGAAACCGAACGGAATCATCATGAGGGTGTTCAGGAAGATTTCTTCCTTTGCATTCAGATGACCTTCGGTGATATCGATAAACGGGGAGAAGTTGATCGTACCATAAGGCTTTTCATAAAGGTTGGGAACGGAAGTCAGCACCGGCATCAGGGTGAAATAGATTACCATGCAGAGATAGAAATAGAAAAGCGTCCGTATCATAAAACGGACATGACCCATTTTTTTCCACTTCGGAAAGAACATGACGAAGTAAATTACCGCAAGCGTTAAAAAATCAGGGAGGGATTCGATTCCGCGTATCATACTGTTCTCCGCATCGCACGCATATTCAAAATGTTAGCATGCCTCCGTCCGGTTGAAAAGGACGGACGCAGGCAAAAGACACAGAATTCACGGAATTACGCTGGTTATATCAGACATACGATGCTGTACAATTGAAGATATGAAACGATTGGCTGTATTGCTTGTACTGATTGTGTGCCTGATCAACCCGGCATATGCCGCAGAAAACAATGATCCGGGCATCTTTGCCTGGACATATCCGGGATCTTTGTCTGCGGATGATCCGCAGAATGATCTGTATCCCGATCAGGGAAATACCGTTTCTTCCGCGCAGACGGTCTGGAAAAACGACACGCTGATCCGCAGGGCATATTTCACTGTGAAAGAAGAATGCACGCTGCATCTGGAAGTTGCCGGTGACAGCAGGAATTATGTGCAGGCAGTATTTCTGGAAAAGACGTCCGCATCCCTGGGCATGGGAGATACGGAAGCGCCGCATGCCGAAGTGCCGGACAGAAGAGGAGGACATGCATACCATGCACATGCCGGAGAAACGGTATATCTCATGGTCAGAGCGGAAATTCCTTCCGATGCACAGGAGGGGATGTATGAATACAGGATATGCCTGGATGACGGAGACAGCAAATATGAGCTTCCCCTCAGCCTGCAGATCAGGAATCAGGTGCTTCCCGAGAGCAGTCTGATCACGGAATACTGGCTGTATCCGTACGGTGCACTGCGCTGGTATGACATTCTGAAAGACGAACAGCCGTTTTCCCGAAAACACTGTGAAGTGCTGCGGAATCATCTGAAAGAATACCGGAAGCTCGGCATGAAGAACATCACTGTTTCCATTGCGGACGAACCGTGGGGGCATCAGGTCTATGATGATTATCCTTCCATGGTCAGATGGAACCGGGACAAAGACGGATATCTGTTTTTTGAATATGATGAGATGGATGCCTGGATTGAACTGTGCATGGAGTGCGGTATTGATGAAGTGATCGACTGCTTCGGCATCCTGCCGTTTGACGGGGCGTGGCTGATTCATGAGGCGGACGGAAGTGAAACAAAGGTATCCCCGGCTGTCGGCAGCGATGAATGGCGGCTGTACTGGTCCGCATTCCTGTACAGCTTTGCGGATCATATGAAAGAAAAGGGCTGGCTGGATAAAACGTATATTGCTGTGGATGAAGGTACGCCGGAAGAAATCAGCACGGCTGTGTCCCTGGCAAAGGAAATCTGCGGGGAAACGATACGGTTTTCCGCGGCTCTGGATGAACTTCCGGAGGACTGCTGTCCGGAGTTTGAGAGGATTGCGGTATCCATTGCGGCATTTCAGAAACAGGAAGAGCGGATGAAGCGCATCATCGATGAGCGGAAACAGCTCGGCCTGAAAACCCTGATGTACAACTGCTCGACCAATTATCCCAACGCATTTGCACTGTCACAGCCGGATGAAAGCGTCTGGACGATCGAATATCTTTACGGAATGGGATTTGACGGATATCTGCGATGGGCACTGGATGCCTGGACGGAGAATCCCTATGAAAACCTCGACTGGCAGTATTTTGAAGCAGGGGATACCTTCCTGATGTATCCGGACGCAAAGGATGCGGAAAATCCGGTTCCGGTGATGACTTACCGGCTGGAAATGATTGAGCAGGGAAAGAGAAATGTATCCAAACTGCAGTATCTGCAGGACCATACGGATCAGTCCGGAGTATTTGCATCGCTGCCGCAGACAATGTACCGGGGATACGGGAACTTTAATGCATATGGCGCAATGTGTGCGAAAAATGAGAGCACGCAGAGGCTGATTTCTGTGGAAACAGCAAGGATTAACAGGAACATTGCGCTTGGTGAAATGATGATTGACGGCGGCATGCCGGAGAGTTTTCCGTACCTGGCAGATCCGTACCGGTCTGTTCTTGCCCGTACCGGAATTGATATTTCATGGGATGGGGCGTATCTTGGATATCAAAGATGCTCGGCGCTGGTCAATATTGCCTGCATGGTGCTTTCGGTGCTTGCGGCGCTGATGATGCATTCCGGGAAAAGGCCGCTGCCCTGCAGGCTTGGGTGTGATGCAGCTGCGCTGATCCAGGCAGGGATCTTCATCCTGCATTGCGGAAGTCCCATGGTATTGATCGATCACAGGACATGGATCTTTGTTCTTCTTGCTGTCCTGTCAGCAGCGTTATTATTCATTCAGAGAAAAACAATGTGCAGAAAGAGCACGGGAGAAAATGCATATGTTTAAACGAAAAGCGGGAAGTCTGATATCAGCTGTGCTTGCGGCATGTATGACCGCAGTGATTTTTGCACTGCTGATGCTGGTCATGCGGCTGTATCCGTTCGGAGACAATACGCTGCTGTACGGAGAAGGCGGAAGATACCTGAGTGTACTCGGCAATATTCAGGAGATTGCTGCCCATCCGGACAGCCTGTTCTATTCATGGCATTCGGCGATGGGAACCAATATGGCGGAAATATCCGCGGCATTCCTGTTCAGTCCGCTGAACTATCTGCTTCTGCTGTTCCCGGACAACCTTCTTCTGGGTTTTCATATCATTGCCGGACTGCGTCTGTCGCTGGCATCGTTTGCCTTCTGCATCTGGCTGAACCGGAAACCGGGGCTCCATGTTTTCTCGAGGGCAATTCTCGGCGTTGCCTACGCCTATACCGGATTCATGATGCAGTATCTGACCGGAGCGTCCATTGCGGACGGCGCGGTATTCCTGCCGCTGCTGGCGGTCGGCGTGGAGCGCATCTACGAAGGAAAAGGCATCCTGTTCTATGTTCTAGCGCTCGCACTCGCCGTTCTGACGGGTTACCGGATGATTGCGGTCTTCTTCCTGGCTTCCGTCCTGCTGTATTTCCGTGGCATTTTCGATACCCCCGGCGTCGGTGTGCGGCTGAAGCGCACGATTGTTCCATGGATTGCGGGCACGCTGATTTCACTCGGCATCTGTGCGATTGTACTGATTCCGGTCTTCCTGATCACACATCCCGGCTATCAGATGAGGATGCCGGAATTCATGGTTATGCACGGGGATCCGGCGGTTTTGCTGAGAAGTCTGATGAGCGGATATAAGCCGGAAGCGGATGCACCGCTGCTGTTTATCGGCATGGTTCCGCTTGTGCTGGCACTGATGTGGTTCTTTGACGGCGAGATAACGCTGCGGCATAAGATTGTGACGCTGATCATGCTTGCTCTGGCAGTCATGACATTCTGGCTTCCGATCCCGTATCTGTTCCGCATGAATGTGGAAGCAGGGGCATTCGATGTCAGATGCACATATCTGGTCGTATTCATCCTGATGGACCTTGCGGCGGAGAGCCGGGGCAGTCTGGAAAGCATGAGCCGTACAGGTTATATTCTCTCCGCGGTTACGGCGGTCATGCTGTTTGCCGGATCGGTTCTTGTGCACAGTGCGGACTGGAATCTCTGGACAGCCGTGATCGATGCGGTTCTGATCATTGCATCTCTTGTCTGCGCCTATCTGATCACCTCCGGAAACAAACGCACTGCTGCATTGGCGCTGAGTGTTCTGACGCTGTTCAATCTTTCGGAAAATGCCTGGCTGACGCTGCATGAAACAGTAAAAGAGAAGTCGGCGGCACAGTTCTATGATGACTATGACAAAGTTACCGGAGCACTGTCGCAGATCCCGGATTCCGGCATGTACCGCGCAGCCAAGACATTCAGCTGGGGAAAGAATGATGCATTCCTGTACGGTTATCACGCTGCAGACGGATATCTTTCCGGATCTCAATTCGAAAACACCGGTCCGGCATATGCAAACTTTCTCGGCGTGGCGTGGGACAATGATCACAGCAGCTATGCGGAGGCCGCACAGAATATTCCGGAAACATCCGACAGCATGATGTCGGTGAAATATCTGATCGCAAAGGAGGAACCGGAGGAAAAAGACTATCAGAAAGTCAGTTCCTATTCCGGACTTCTGATCTATGAGAACCCGTATGCACTGCCGGTATTTACCGCCGTCGGTGACCTTCCGGAAAACGATCAGTCCGATCCGTTTGTTTCGATGAACATGCGCTTCCGTTCCCTGAGCGGCAGCGGGGATGATATCTTTACTGCTTTGAAGACCAGTTCGTCTTCCAAAGGAAACGACATTGTACTGTCCTTTACCGGGAACGGAAAGCCGCTGTATCTGTATCTTCCGGGCAAAGCGGAAGTGAAAGCGGCGGATACGGCGGAAAAGACAGAGTTTTCCGCGGATGAATCGGAACGGATTTACTGTCTCGGCACAAAATCATCCGGCCGCAGGGTGACGGTGACAATCTCACCCGATGCTTCATCGGATGCGGACTTCAGCAGAGCGTGCATCTATGCCGAAGACAGGAGTGTTCTGAAGAAACTGTCCGGCATGATACAGAAGAATGCGGTCGCTGTTGAAAAAGTCACGCCGTCGCATCTGAAAGGGACATGCAGTATTCCCGCGGGAACCGGCTATATTGTGACAACAGTTCCGTATTCGGGCGGATGGAATATCACCGTTGACGGACGTACATCGATTGCCGGAAGTGATTCCTGGGGCATGCTGTCATTCGGCATTACCGAAGGAACGCATACCATTGAAATGGTCTACCGTCCGCAGGGATATATCACCGGCATGATTGTCAGCGCTGTTTCCGTCATCCTGCTTGTGGTATTCATGCTGATACATACCGGCCGGATTTACCGCTACAGAAAAGAAGATAAAGAACAGGAAAGACTGAAGAAGGAAGCTGAACTGCTGGCACAGCAGAAAGCGGAGGAAGAGGCGAAAGCTGCGGAAGAAGCCGCAAAGCAGGAGGTGGAAGCACAGACGGAACCGGAACCTGCACTGCCTGAAGAAGCAGTTCCGGCATCTGAGACGATTCCTTCGGAAATTCCTGAAGAAACTGCAGATGTGCAGGAAGAAAGCGGAACGCCGGAAGAACAGTAAAAGCAAAGAAAAGGCAATGGATTCAGCTGTCCATTGCTTTTTATGAGGTACCGTTTTCCTGCGGCATTCAGCGCAGATGATGATCTTTTGTCCAGGAACTGAGATGGAAGTAGAGGGTTGCGAAGATACCTGCCAGCGTAAAGGCAAGGGCGCTGGACATGTAGATGATATGAATATCGAAGCTGATCTTCAGTCCGACTGTGACAAAGATATACTTGGCGACGCACTGGCTCAGTACGGCGATGATCATCGGAATCTTCACGTTTCCGGCGCCTCTGCAGCAGCCGTTGTAAATATGGCTCCATGTCAGCGGAACGTAGCTGAATACGGTGTATCTTGTCATGGCTGCACCGTATCTGATGACATCCGGGTTGGTGTCGAATAAGGCGATGAATTTCTCCGCAAAGATAAAGACTGCACCGGCGCAGATCAGGGTAATTGCCGAAGCGATGATATTGCACATCCTGATGCCGTCCTTTACCCGGTCATATTTCTTCGCGCCGAGATTCTGGCCGACAAAGTTCGTACCGATCGTGGAAATGGACTGCATAGGGATCTGTACCCAGCTGGCCACTCTGGTTGCTACGCCGATTCCGGCGATTGCGGCAACGGGGAACAGATTGACATATGCCTGGACTACCAGGTTGGATAATGATATCAGCATATTCTGCAGGGCGGCGGGAATTCCGAGCTCACACAGTCTTTTCAGCATGGCCATGTCAATCTTCAGCTCTTTCAGATCGATCTTCAGCTCCGGATCCAGATTCTGCAGGGCGTTGAAGGCCAGTATATCGACAATCAGCTGGGAAAGCACAGTTGCCAGCGCCGGTCCGGTCACGCCCATATTCAGCTGCCGGACAAATATGACGCCCAGGATGATATTGATGATGCAGGAAGTCATCAGGTAGTACAGCGGATGGCGGGAATCGCCGAGCGAGCGCATGATGAAGAAGATGACATTGTAGATAAAAAGCGGCAGATAGCCGAGCATGAATACCCGCAGGTAGATCTCCGCTTCATGGTAAATGATCTCATTGACATTGCTGAGACGCATCATCCACGGCGTAAGCAGTTCACCGAAGATTGTAAAGCCGATTCCGGCGAAGAATGATGCCAAAAGACCGGTCTCAATGGCTTTCTTCACATTCTCCGTTTCCTTTGCACCGTAGAAATTGGATACCAGTATCCCGCTGGCGGTGGAAATGCCGTAAAAGAAGAAGTTGGCAATCATCGTGATGGACTGGGTTGCACTGACTGCGGAAAGGGCGTTGGTGTTGATATAGTTTCCGACGATCATGGAATTGGTCAGGTTGTAGATTTGCTGGAACAGATTTGCCAGAATGATCGGCCAGACAAACAGAAGAAGCTGATGAAATATATCGCCTTCGGTCAGATTGACTGCTTTGTTACGCTGTTTCATAGGATACCTCACCGGATGGAGTTTCTTTTGCGCTCAGCCTGCGGATCCAGTCCGTGCCTCTCAGCCGGTTCAGTCCCCAGATTGCCTTGAACAGATTGCCGCTGCGCAGAATGACATAGAGCACCGGTGCCGGCCATTTCAGAACAAATGCCGCCAGGATGCCGAAGGGAATGGATACCAGCCAGTTGGAAATCAGATCCGTCCGGAACAGCCGCTTTGTATCGCCGCCGGCACGGATGACGCCGTTGTTTACCGTCGAACTTGTCACAAGGAACAGAACCGTGACGGATGCGGAGAATCCCATCTGCCGGGTGAGAATCCGGGTCTCTTCGGAAATCGTATAGAAGCGCATCAGGATGGGCAGAATAATCTGAATCATGCCCGAGCAGATGCAGGCAAATACCATGGCGGTCTTCACAAACCGCCATGCATTTTTCTTCACCTGTCCGATATCTCCCGCACCGATATCATTTCCGATCATGATGCCGGCCGCATTGGACATCCCGCCGCCGAAGGCATTCGGAATCATCCAGGCCATATGCACAATGGACTGGGCGGCCATATAGTATTTGGAAACACGTCCGGTGATCATGGTCTGGGAGGAGTTGACCAGATTCTGCATGAAGCTCATTCCGAGAATCGGCAGTGTTACCTTCCAGTACTGCAGCATCAGTTCTTTTGAAACAATGGGATTATAATCGCGCAGGCGGAATTTCAGCTTTTCTTCCTTCCACAGCAGATAGCATACGGCAATCATGGCTTCCGCAAGTCTTGCCATCACCGTTCCCAGGGCTGCACCGGCTACTCCCATTGCGGGAAAGCCGAGATGTCCGAAAATGAATACCCAGTTGAAGAATACGTTGAAGACACAGGAAAGCAGGGAGGTATACAGACCGATCCGGACTTCCCGCACCGACTGCAGCGTAATGACGATGGACTGCGATATTGCAAGGAACAGGAATCCCCAGCGCACATGCATCAGGTAAGAGGAACCGGGTTCCGCCAGCTCCGGCACATTGCTGTAAATGCGGATGATCGTCTCCGGGAACAGGCTTGTAATCAGGAAGAAGATGGCGGCTGCGCTCAGGGAAAAGGTGAGTGCGAGGGAAAAGAGTTTTTTCAGTCTGTGCGTATCGCCGGAGCCCCAGTCCTGGGCACCGATCACCAATGCACCGCTGCCGATACCGAGAATCACCGCATCCAGGAACCACAGATAGGTGTTGCAGATACTGACGGCGGAAATTGCATTCTCGCCCAGCTGTCCGACCATGATGTTGTCGATCAGACTGACTGTGAGCGTAATGACACGCTGCAGGGCAATCGGCAGAGACAATGTGAAAACACTTCTGATAAACGCCTGATATGTATCTTCCCGTACTGTTTCTGTCATGCATGCACCATTCCAAAATAATTATATTTCCGGCAGGAAACAGCTTCAGTGCAGAAAAAAGCTCAGAATGAATCACTTTTCAGGCAGGAAAAAAGAAAATCACGGATACCTAAAGGAAATGTAAAAAAAAGGCATGGTACAATAAAGCAGATGATAAACGGAGGCGAGATATGCCGCAGACAGTAAGTGAGTATCTCCGTGATCTGGAACTGGATCTGATAGAACTGAGCAGCGCGGAACGCGATGATGTTCTGGATGAAGTATATCAGCTGGTTCTTGAAATGCGGAAAGCGGGACTGAGGGAAAGAGATATTATAAAGAGACTCGGCCCGACAAAAAAAGTGGCGAAGGAATATCTGAGAAAATACGGGAAAGGCGGTATTCTGAACCGGATTACAGAGCGTCTGACTCCCGCACCGGCAGTCAGGAAAACGCATGGCGCCCGTGTAAAGGAGTACTACCTCAGATTTTACAAAAGCGGAAAATACAAGGTGAATCAGCAGGAGCTGTCCCGGTACGGGACCTGGGAAATTGCCGAGGCGGATATTTTCCTGCTGAGATCCGACTGGACGGAACTGGAAATCGTCCGTGACCTGGAAAACAGATTCGGTCTGACGACCAGCGAATATGAGCTGGTCAACCCGAGAACAAAGGAGAGCTTCTGATGGAAAAATATCCCGATATCACTCTGATGAGCGACCGTGAACTGCTGGAAGAACTGGTGGAATCCCAGCGGCGGGCAGAAAAATCCCGGAGAATATGGCTGATTGTCAAACTGGTGATTGCGGCGGCAATTCTCATCCTGCTGGCAATCTATGTGCCGAAAGCAATCGCAGAACTGAACAGATACAGGCAGGTTCTGGATACAGCAAGTGTCCGTATGGATGAAGCGTACAAGATGGCAGAAGATATGAAGGAACTTGTAAAGCAGTTCCCGAATCCGGGAAACGGATACGAAGGTCTGGAAGAGATCATCGATCTGTTTGTGCAGCGTCTTGTAAAAACATTGAATCCGTTCCGTTAAGGATAAAAAGAAGAGGATGTAACAGTTGAGTAGTTTGAATACTGCTCAGCGGGATTACATCCTCTTTTTCTATGCCTAAAGCATGTGAACGATCTGTTCTTACATGATC
>SVBN01000122.1 GCA_015058875.1 Erysipelotrichaceae bacterium
TCTCTGATCTCATCATCATAAATATCATCCGGATTGCTGCAGAGCATATCATGTACAAGACGCCCGATCTCATCGTTTCCTTTGTATGCGCAGTTTACATATATCATCTCTGCCGCAATATCTCTTTCCTGTCCGGCAAATACTGTTTTCCCATATGTCACAGCTTCACCTTTGCCGATAAAATCCGTCTCACAGAACATGATGACGTATCTCCGCTTTATCTGTTTCCAGTCTTTACTTCCTTTTTCCACTATTCCATCTGAGATTTTTGCAAGTTCATATGCAAGCCTCCTTGGATCCATCCCTCTTCTATCTTTCTGTGCTTCGATGATGTATCTGTTTCCATGATCATCCACTGCGATCAGATCCGCACGGATACTTTTGCCGATGATATCGATCACTGTATCTTCCGCTTTCACCGATACGATATGGATCTTTTTCTTCAGAATGATTGACAGTATCTTTCCTGTCAGCTCCGTATCCCCGTCCAGTACCGCACAGAAGAACAGATCATCGATCATCCGGAAGTTCCGGATTCTTACCTCCATATCTTTCTTTTTTCTGTCCGTATCTGCTGTTTCATTCATCGTTTTCTTCTGAGACATTTCGTCCGCCTCCTTATAATCAGGCAGACCGGACTGTATGTTTTACTGATATGCAATGGTCATAATTACATCACCCCTCTGTTTAACATATATGCATTTTTTCAGCGAATTCCCGTGTCTGAAAACAAAAAACATCAGAAAAACAGATCGCTGTTTACGGGTGGCCGAACCCTTCTGTCTGTCTATCTTCTGATGTTAATTACGCCTATTCAGTTGTTGTGGTACATATAAATCTTAACACAATGCATGAACCGGTCAAGATACGAAAATAACTGTCTGCTTTTTTTCTGCACGATTTCAGGATGACTTTATATACCGTTTTTCACGATATCTTATTCCGGCTCATTTTGTACTCAAAAACAATATGAGAGTATTCGGACAATGTAATACAATGGTGGGCGGAGATATACATGACAGAAAACAGACAGAATACAAACAGACAGAAACAGATCGGCTGGGGCAGGCTGACATGGGAAATCCTGCCGGAGCTCTGGCATTTTACCTTTTACACTTCCCTGCTTCTTACCGTGACGGCATGGATCATCAAAAAGGCTGCCGAGTTCATCACCGGCCGGAATCTGATCATCACCACCGCCAATCTGACGGATCTGTTCACGCACTGGCAGGGATACGCCCTTCTGTTTTTCGGCGCGCTGGTTGTGCTCGCCTATACTTCCATGGAACTGTTTGCCAGTTTCTATTTTGCGGATGATCTTCTCAGCGGCAGACAGGGCGGCAGATATACCGGCGTGCTTGCCTCGGTGAAAAAAGGCATCCTTGCCCTGAAACGGTTCATGACCCCTTCCGGCATACCGGTTCTTCTGTTTATTCTCTTTGTCATTCCTCTGATCGGGATCGGCTTTACCGTCAGCCTGACCAGCACATACTACATCCCGAATTTCATCATGGACGTGGTTCTCTCCACCCCGCTTTATATGATGATTTATATCATTCTGATCATCGTGGTTGTACTGATCTGTCTGCGTCATATCTTTGTGCTTCCGGCAATCCTGATCGACGGATTTGATCCCCAGAGTGCCCGGCAGAAATCCAATGAGCTGATCCGTCTGCACTGGAGGGATTTCTTCCCGAAGATGCTGAAATACATGCTGAAGCTCGGAATGATCGAGATCGTCGGATACCTGCTGTTTCTGGTATTGCCGGCTGTGCTTCTGACCATCTTCGGGATGGATCTGCCGAAGCACTACAGTCTGGATATCCTTACAATCCTGGAATCCGGCAGAGCAATGAGCGAACTGGAAAAGCGCATCCTGCTGGTACGCATCCTGTCCGTGTTCGCTGTGCTTGAAGGCGGGTATCTGAATTCGGTTGTATCGATGATGACGGGAGGTCTTGTGGTCGTACGCTTTCTGCGCTTCTATCTGGAATATACGCGTCCTGTGACAGACCGTCTGTATCTCAGCCGTCCGCACAGGTATTCCTATATGGCCAAACTGATCACTTTCTTTGCTGTGGCTGTACTGATCGGGCTGGCATCCATTCCGGTCGGCGCCGCATTCGATCTATATCTGCAGAATAAAGTACCCGTAGGCGTCATAGCTCACAGAGCCGGAGGCACATTGGCTCCGGAAAATTCCGTTGAAGGCGTTTATGCGGCTGTTCGGTATGAGTGCTGCGGAAGCGAGATTGATGTGCAGCGGACATCGGACGGATATTACATCATCAACCATGACAATGACTTCCGCAGGCTTGCCGGCGTATCAAAGGCACCCCAGGAAATGACGCTGGAGGAAATCAGATCCCTTCATCTCAAAGACACCACCGGAAACAATGCGGACCTGCAGGTGGCAACCATTGAGGAAATGCTGGATGCATCAAAAGACAGGATCACGCTGTTTATCGAACTCAAGGGAGAAACAGCCGACCGGCGGATGGTGGATGATCTGGTATCCCTCATCCGGGAAAAGGACTGTGTGGAGGACGTGGCGCTGATCTCGCTGAATTATGATGTCATCGATTATGCCGAGACAAAGTATCCGGAATTTGAAACCGGTCTGCTCTTCTTCGGTGCCTACGGTGATATCGGTGCACTGAACTGCGATATCCTGATCATGGAAGAGGAAACCGCTACCGATTCCCGTCTGGAAAGAGCCGCTGATACCGGAAAGGAAACGGCGGTATGGACCGTCAATACGGAGACCTCCATGCGAAAATATCTGGATTCAGGTGTAAATGCAATTATCACCGACAATGTCGAACTGGCCGGCACCGTACAGGAAGAGCTGGACAACCGGATGGATTATGAAATCATCCGCAGCTGGATCGGCGATATCTGGAATTAACAAAAGACTCCGGGACGTGATCGGAAATGATCATTCCGCGGAGTCTTCTTTGTTTCATATGATCCGTACAGAGGATGCAGGCTCAGATTGCACGCCTGCCCTTTTTCGCATAGGTGTCTTCCCTGGGCAGCCAGTCCAGGAAGCGTTCTACCTCGAGGTTCCAGAACCGCCACTCATGGGCGTATCCTTCCACCTCATCCCATGTCACATCCGCACCGAGCTCCTTCAGTTCTTCAGCAAACGCTTTGCATGAGTCAAACAGGAAGTCCGCTGTTCCGCATGCGGCGTAGATCTTCGGGAATTTTTTTCCTTCTTCCTTTACCTTTTTTGCAAGATCATGCAGAACGCTCTTTCCTCCGGCCGCACCGGCAAAGCCGCTCCTCCGCCCATGTAAAAGACAATGACAGCATCTTCTCCTTCCGTCTGAGTGAAGAAGAAACAGCTTCTCTCCGGTCCCTGATCGATTCCTATCCGACGCCGGACGGGGAACCGTTTGAGCTGGAGCGTACCCCCGGTTCCAAATACCGCAGCAATATGCACATGAACATCAACGAGGACGAACAGTCCTGAAGATAAGAAAAACGAGGCCTGCCGCACCGTAAACTGATCCCAAAGTCAAGGACTGAAGTTTGACAATTTGAAGAAGTGAAGAATGAGAGAGGATTGAGCCCGGGGTGGGCGAAATCCTCTCTCATTTTGCGTCTCATTCCTATCTGAAAATGCATG
>SVBN01000039.1 GCA_015058875.1 Erysipelotrichaceae bacterium
GGATCCGAATCGCCGATAATTGTCAACCTGAAGGACGGACACATTATCGGCGATTCGGATCCCCTGATCATAGACGAGGATATGCAGGAAGCGCCGGTGCACAGGAATATGGGGAAATCCTCCATGTCCTATTTCACTGCGCTTGCTCTGAGCTTCAACAATCTGAGAACCAAGCTTGCCAGAACCGTTCTTGTGGCATTTGCCGGATCCATCGGCATTATCGGCATTGCCCTGATATTATCGCTGTCCACCGGCGTCAACCGGTATATCAAGAATATCGAGGAAAGCACCCTGCTGGAATATCCGCTGGAAATACAGAACAGCGGAATCTCGCTTTCGGCATTTGTCGAACTGCCGGATGAAGAGCAGGAAGAACCGGCGGAAGTCAAAGAGCGCCGGGTTGCGGCCAATATGTTTTCCCGTGTCAGTTCCAATGACCTGGCATCTCTGAAAGCATATTTTGAAAGCGATGAAAGCCATATCTACGACTATGCCAATACGATTGAATATACATATAATGTGACGCCGCTGATCTACCGGGTGGAAAACGGCAAAGTGCGTCAGGTGAATCCCGATCAGTCTTTCTCCGCCATGGGATTCAGCACTTCTTCCGCCAGCATTTTCTCATCTGCCTTTTCGACAGCTTCGGATTCCTTCCGGGCACTGCCGAAAGATGATGCGCTGTATATCAATAACTATGACCTGAAAGCAGGCCGGTGGCCGCAGAGCTCCAATGAAGCGGTATTTGTTGTCTCCCAGAGCGGACGCGTTACGGATACACTGCTGTATACGCTGGGACTGAAGGATCCGCAGGAGCTGGAGGATATGCTGAATGCATTCTCTTCCGGAGAAACGGTAAAGGCGTCTGACGAGGCCCTGAAGACATTCGCCTATGAGGACTTCCTCGGCATTGAATTCAAGCGGATCCGGAACAGCGACCGCTATGTCTATGACAGCGAGTACAATGTCTGGACGGATAAAAGCGAAGATAAGGCATACATGTATGACCTTGTAACCAAGGGTGAGGATCTGAGAATCGTCGGCGTCGTGCAGGTGAAGGAAGACGCATCGACTTCGATTCTTCTGTCGGGAATCTATTTCCCCGAATCGCTGATCACGGATATGATGGCGGAAGCCGCGGAAAGCACCATCGTCCGCAGTCAGCTTTCCGATTCCTCCGTTGACGTGTTTACCGGCAGTCCGTTCAATGAGGACAGGGAAGACAGCAGTCTGAATCTGGAAACGCTGTTCTCGGTGGATACGGAAGCTCTGAGCAGGGTGTTCTCTTTTGACTCCAGCAAGCTTCAGATCGATACCTCGGCATTCTCAGCGCTGAATCCGGATGACTTTGACCTGGCCGGCGCATTTGATCCTTCCGCACTCAGCGATGCCATGCCGCAGTTTTCGGAAGAGGATTTTGCGGATCTTTTGAAAAATATCAATATCGAAATCAATTCTGAGAATCTGATGGAAATGTTCCGCAAGGTGCTTTCCGGATTCGAAGAAAAGGCAGCGCAGGATCCGTCCACCGACTATACGAAACTTGCGGACGCCATGCGTCAGTATCTGCAGCGTCAGGAAGCGCAGGATCTGATCCGCAGAGATATTCAGGAAGTGATCACAAAACATGCGATTGACCGGATTACACAGGAACAGATCGGAGCACTTGCCCAGGCTGTGATTACCGGCTACACGGAATATGCGGTGGAAAACGGATATGATCCGGCGGATCTCAGCCATATGCAGGAATATCTGGAATCCGAAGCCGGTACGGCAGTGCTGGAAGATCAGAGACAGAAGATCATTGCGGCTTTCTCGGAAGTGGAGATCAGTGAAGAGGAAATGCAGAAGATCGTAACGGATATCTCGGATGATTACAGCGCCTACGCCTCGGCTAATGAGCTGCCCGAGCCGCAGAAGATTGCGGATGCATTCACGGAATATCTGCAGAGCGAGGAAGGCAGAAAAGTGATCACCGACGGCATTGAGTCATCTGTCAACACCGATGAGATCGCGGAACAGTTCGGGTCCGCAATGGGATCCATGTTCTCGGAATTCGGAGAAAATCTGGCGGCTGTGATCGGTGAAGCGATGACCAATATCATCACGCAGCTGACGGATGCGATTACACAGGGAATGACCGGAATGATGGATCAGCTGACGGCCGGCATGAATGACGCTTTCTCCATCCATCCGGAGGAGTTTGCAAAAGCCATATCCATGAATATGGATGAGCAGGAACTGCAGGAGCTGCTGAGTTCCCTGATGTCCACACAGCGGGCATCCTATGACGGAAATCTGCGGACGCTCGGATACGGCGATCCGGCAAAACCGTATGCAATCACGATCTATCCGAAGGATTTTGAAAGCAAGGGCTTTATCATCGATATCCTTGATTCCTATAATGAGAGGATGCGGGAAACAGATGAGGATAAGGTGATCACCTATACCGATACGGTCGGCCTGCTGATGAGCTCAGTCACCGACATCATCAACGCGATCAGCTACGTGCTCATTGCCTTTGTCGCAATATCATTGGTTGTATCTTCGATTATGATCGGCGTCATCACCTATATCAGTGTGCTTGAGCGGCGCAAGGAAATCGGTATCCTGCGTGCGATCGGTGCTTCGAAGCGGAATGTCAGCTCGGTATTCAACGCCGAGACATTCATTATCGGCCTGCTTGCCGGCGCCTTCGGCATCGGCATCTCACTGCTGTTATTGATTCCGGGCAATATGATCATCCACAGCTTCACCGATGCGGATATCAACGCCCAGCTGCCGCTGACCGGTGCGGTGCTGCTGGTATTGCTGAGTGTAATACTGACAATGATCGGCGGACTGATTCCGGCCGGAAAAGCCGCAAAGAGCGATCCGGTAACCGCACTGCGCACAGAATAAAGACAGTTGTATATCAGCGGAAATACAGAGTGCATGATTCTGAAATGTACTCTGTTTTTTGTACACTTTTTTTGAAATGTCTCCCTTTCGGAAACACTTATTGTCTGCTAAGATGTGCTTAAGAAGAAGTATTGCAAAAAAACAATTGGAGGAATGTATGACTCAGCTGAATGACGGCAGGATGTGGGCGCTTGTCAAATCCAGGAGGGAGAAGGGTCTCTGGATGGAACGGGTGCCGGTTCCCGAAGTCGGAACAAACGATGTGAAAATCAAAATTCACAAAACAGCCATCTGCGGCACGGATGTCCACATTTATCAGTGGAACAAATGGGCGCAGCATACCATCGATACCGGCAGGGTGGCCGGACACGAATATGTCGGCGAGATCGTGGAGGTCGGTGCCGGCGTGCGCGGATTCAAGGTCGGAGACCTTGTTTCGGGCGAGGGACATATTACCTGCGGAAAGTGCCGGAACTGTCTGGAAGGACACAAGGAGAACTGCCGCAACGCCAAGGGCGTCGGCGTCAATCGCGACGGTGCGTTTGCGGAATATCTGGTGATTCCCTGGGTGAATGTATGGCCGTGCAGCCCGGAGATCGAAGAGGAAATGTATGCGATTTTTGATCCGTTCGGAAATGCGACGCATGCCGCGCTGTCCTATGACTGTCTCGGGGAAGACGTGCTGATTGCCGGAGCCGGCCCCATCGGCTGCATGGCGGCGGCTATTGTCAAATTCGCCGGGGCCAGACACGTTGTAGTAACGGATTTCAATCCGTACCGTCTGGAAATGGCCCGGAAGCTCGGCGCAACCACAGCGGTGAATCTCAGCGAAGAGAATCTGGATGAAGTGATGGAGCGGATCGGCATGCGCGAAGGTTTCGATGTCGGGCTGGAAATGTCCGGGTCACAGGCGGCGCTGAACGATATGATCCATCATATGAAGCACGGCGGAAACATCGCATTGCTGGGACTGCTGGAAACAGATACGGTTGTGGACATGGAAACAGTGATATTCAACGGTCTGAATCTGAAGGGGATCTACGGACGCAAGGTATGGGATACCTGGTACAAGATGACCACCATGCTGGAGGCGGGTCTTCAGATTAAGGAAATCATCACGCATCATTTTGACGCACGCGATTACGAAAAAGGCTTTGCGGCAATGATCTCAGGTCAGTCCGGCAAAGTCATACTCGACTGGGAACACATTTACGGGGAGAAAATCTATGAATAAGCAGGAAACACTGAATTTCTACAGAAGCGAAGTGGAAGGCATCCGTGAAGCCGGACTGTTCAAGGGAGAACTGCCGATCGTCTCGGCACAGTCCTCACATGTAAAGCTGGCTGACGGCAGGGAACTTCTGTGCATGTGCGCCAACAACTATCTCGGCCTCGGCGATAATCCGCGGCTGATTGAAGCGGCCAAGCGAACCTATGACCGGCGCGGCTACGGCGTGGCGTCGGTGCGCTTTATCTGCGGCACGCAGGATATTCACAAGCAGCTGGAAAGAAGGCTGTCGGAATTCCTCGGAACAGAAGATACCATTCTCTATTCTTCCTGCTTTGACGCCAACGGCGGCCTGTTTGAAACACTGCTGTCCGATCGGGATGCGGTCATCAGCGACGAGCTGAATCATGCCTCGATCATTGACGGCGTGCGTCTGTGCAAGGCAAAGCGGTACCGCTATAAGAATAATGACATGGCGGATCTGGAGACAAAGCTGAAGGAAGCGGACGAGGCCGGCGCGCGGATCAAGCTGATTGCGACCGACGGCGTATTCTCAATGGACGGCATCATCTGCAATCTGAAAGGAATCTGCGATCTTGCGGACCGGTACAATGCACTGGTGATGGTGGATGATTCCCATGCGGTCGGCTTTGTCGGCGCAAAGGGAAGAGGAACACCGGAATACTGCGGCGTGCAGGGCAGGGTTGATATTATCACCGGAACTCTGGGCAAAGCGCTCGGCGGAGCATCCGGAGGATATACTTCCGGAAGGAAGGAAATCATCGATCTGCTCAGACAGAGAAGCCGCCCGTATCTGTTCTCCAACTCCGTCGCCCCGGCGATTGTCGGCGCAAGCCTGGAACTGCTGGACATGCTGGAGGAAAGCACACAGCTGCGTGATCATCTGGAAGAGATCACATCCTATTACCGGAAACAGCTTGTGGACAACGGCTTTGATGTCATTCCGGGCACACATCCGTGCGTTCCGGTTATGCTGTATGATGAGCAGAAAACTGCGGAGTTTGCCCGCCGGATGGTGGAAAAGGGCGTGTATGTCGTCGCATTCTCCTACCCTGTTGTTCCGAAGGGGAAGGCAAGAATCCGCACCCAGGTATGCGCATCCCATACAAAAGAGGATCTCGATTTCGCCGTGAAGTGCTTTATCGAAGTACGGAAGGAAATGGAAGGATAAAAACAATGCCGTGAGAGATCGCGGCATTTCCATTGAAGATGCTATAATCAGTCCGTGAGGAAACTATGGACTTCAGAGAACTGAAATATATGATTGCGGTTGCGGAGAGTGAAAGCATCACCGCCGCTGCGAAAAAGCTGTATATCTCACAGCCGTCCTTAAGCTATGTCATATCAAAAGTGGAAGAGGATCTCGGCGTGAAGATATTTGACCGCAAGACCACTCCGGTCACGCTGACCTATGCCGGGAAGCGCTACATCGAAGCCGCAAAGGAAATCCTGACGATCAATGACAATCTCAGAAAAGAACTGAACGATATTGTCAATGAGGAATCCGGTGAGATTGATCTCGGCATTCCGACCGAGCGGGCGGGATATATGCTGCCGAAAGTGCTGGACAAGTTCCGCAAGAGCTTCCCGAAAGTGAATCTGCGTCTGCGTGAAGCGAGATCCTCACAGATTATCCATGATCT
Organism: Erysipelotrichaceae bacterium; assembly: GCA_015058875.1. Classification (GTDB taxonomy): domain Bacteria; phylum Bacillota_I; class Bacilli_A; order Erysipelotrichales; family Erysipelotrichaceae; genus Bulleidia. The sequence goes on from SVBN01000039.1 coordinate 5,794, forward strand.
GGAGGACGGGAATATCGATATCGCCATCCTGCCTGGAGAACCCGGCGATCTTCCCGAGCGTTTCGATACGGAACTGATTTACCGCGAACAGCTGTACCTGGTAGCGCATCCGTCACTGATTACTTCCGATATGATCCTGGAAAAGGGACGGGGCGACAGGCTGCCGCTGGTTGATCTGCACAGGATGAGAAATGTTCCGTTTATTCTGATGTCGGAAGGGCAGTATATCCGCAGATATGCGGAGCGGATCCTGCATGATGCCGGAATCAATCCGAATGAAATCACGGTTGTGACATCCGGTATTACCGCAGTACAGCTTGCAAAAGCAGGACTCGGCGCAACGATCATTTCCGAGCGCGCAGTTATTCCGCAGGGCGGAACCAGAGAGGTTCCGTGCTGGCGCTATAACGGTTCTGATATGATGTGGGATGTCCGTGCGGTATATAAAAAAGGAGCATATCTCAGTCGTTCGGCCAGATTCCTGATTGATCTGATGATTGAAGAATTCGGAAAAGGACAGTCCGGCAAAGAGGAAAACTGACAGCACGCATTTACAGGGAAAAGAGCATTGAAGAAAGAGGTCATATCACGGTCTGTCAGACCGGAATATGCCCTCTTTGCATGTATTGCTTATCTTTCCCCGGGAAGTGTCAGTTCATCCGCATGCATCAGGAACTGCTTTACTGATTCCTCGATAACATGATTCAGAGATGTATGATGCCGGAATGCATATACAGCAGCACGCTTATGCAGCAGCGGATCCCTGAAGCGGACATTGAAGCTGCCTTTAAAGGACTTTTCCGGTTCTTTGTTTTCGGAGATGCAGAAGGAAAGATAATCATCAACAGCTCCGTGAAAATCTGCGATCAGTTCCGATACGGTTGTGCCTTCATAGGAAATCAGGGAGCGAATGCCCTGTACTTTTCCGAACAGGATACTGTCCTCTTCTGAAAACTCAACACTTCCGGTATAGCCCTTGTATTCCATTGTATTGATCATATCAATCCCTCCTGTTCCAATTTTGTACACAGCTGTCTGATCTGATATTCGGGCAGTTCTTTGCGGGGATGAGGCTTATGCAGAAGTATTGTCCCATATTTTTCGCTGACAAACATAACTCTGGAGCCGCTTGTTTTCCCCTTATTGTCTTTTCTGAATGTCAGATACTGCAGAAGCGTTTCCGCTTCATCATACGTGAAATCTTTTGGCCTGGATTTCAGCTTTCGGATCAATTTGTCCTTTTGGCTCATTTTTCCTCCTTCATCATATCAGCCGGAACAAAAAAAGCAACTGAATATAGTTGCAAATAACTGCTGATATATACGCTTTCTGTTAATAATATACGCAGAAAAAATGAATTCCCCTGAATCAGTGAAACAAAAACTCATATCAGTGCTGTAAAGCCGGCAGATACAGCATTTTTTGGCCATAAAAAAATTCTATAGTCAAAATAAAAACCATGTATTTTACTCTATGAGATAAAGGGCTTACATTATAAGTGCAGAAAGAAAACGGGAGAACCCGGAAGGAGAACAGCAATGATCAGATTATTCGATGAAGGCGTCTATCTGGTAAAGGGGAATGAAGTTGTTCCTGAAAGCGAAGCAGGAAGAGTTGAACAGCTCTGCGGCGTGAAAGCAGATAAGGAAGAAGCCAGAAAAGGCACCATCGCCTACGGCATTCTGAAGGCACACAATCAGAATGAAACCATGGATCACCTCAGCATTAAGTTCGATGAACTGACATCACATGACATTACATATGTCGGTATCATCCAGACAGCTCGCGCATCCGGAATGGACACATTCCCGATCCCTTACACGCTGACATGCTGCCATAATTCGCTGAATGCAGTCGGCGGAACAATCAATGAAGACGACCACATGTTCGGTCTGACAGCAGCTCAGAAGTACGGCGGAATCTTCGTACCTCCGCATGTTGCCGTTATTCACCAGTATATGAGAGAAATGTCCGCCGGATGCGGCAAGATGATCCTCGGATCCGACTCCCATACAAGATACGGCGCACTCGGAACCATGGCTGTCGGCGAAGGCGGCGGCGAACTGGACAAGCAGATCCTCGGCGATACATGGGATAATGCATATCCCGGTGTCATCGCAATCTATCTGACCGGCAAACCCGCACCGTGGATCGGCCCGCAGGATATCGCACTCGCTATCTGCGGCGCCGTATACAAGAACGGATATGTTAAGAATAAGGTCATGGAATTTGTCGGCCCCGGTGTTTCCACAATGTCCACGGACTACAGAAACGGCGTCGATGTCATGACAACCGAGACAACATGCCTTTCCTCCATCTGGAGAACCGATGAAGATACACATGCATTCCTGGAAGAACACGGCAGAGGCGATCAGTACAAAGAACTGAATCCGGCTGATGTCACATATTATGACGGCTGCGTTTATATCGACCTGAGCACAATCAAGCCGATGATCGCGCTTCCGTTCCATCCGTCCAATGCATATGAAATCGATGAACTGAATGCAAACCTCGAAGATATCCTGAGAGAAACGGAAAAGGCTGCCGAAGGCGTCAGCCAGGGCAGAGCTCCCTACACACTGCTGGATAAGATCCATAACGGAAAATTCCAGGTACAGCAGGGAATCATCGCCGGATGCGCCGGCGGCAACTACACGAACGTTGTTGAAGCTGCGAATCTGCTGAGAGGAAAGACAATCGGTGCCGGCGAGTTCACACTGAGCGTATATCCTTCCTCCATGCCGGTATACATGGATCTGAGCAGAAAGGGAATTCTGGCAGATCTGATGGCAAGCGGTGCCGTCATCAAGACAGCATTCTGCGGACCTTGCTTCGGTGCAGGCGATACGCCGAACCACAACGGATTCTCCATCCGCCATACAACCAGAAACTTCCCGAACAGAGAAGGTTCCAAGCCGGGCAACGGCCAGATGAGCGCAGTTGCACTGATGGACGCAAGATCCATCGCCGCAACAGCCGCAAACGGCGGTCTGCTTACAAGTGCGGAACAGTATGCGGATGCATTCGGAAATGTTCCGGAATACCACTTCGATCCGGCTCCTTACCAGGCAAGAGTTTACCAGGGATTCGGCAAGGCAGATCTGTCCAAGCCGCTGTTCTACGGACCGAATATCAAGGACTGGCCGGAAAGACATCCTCTCGGAGAGAATGTACTGCTTAAGGTCTGCTCCAAGATTCTCGATGAAGTTACAACAACCGATGAACTGATTCCTTCCGGAGAAACATCCAGCTACCGTTCCAATCCGCTCGGACTGGCTGAATTCACTCTGTCCAGAAGAGATCCCGCTTATGTCGGAAAGACAAAGGCTGTGGATGCACTGGAAATCGCAAGGGGCAATGGCGAAGATGTTATGGCCAAGGCTCCGGAGCTGAAGGAAGTATTCGAAGTCATCCATACAATCCCGGGCAGTGAGAATGCGGATCTGAACAATGTTGAGATCGGTTCCACAATCTATGCGAACAAGCCGGGCGACGGTTCCGCAAGAGAACAGGCTGCGTCCTGCCAGAGAGTAATCGGCGGACTTGCCAATATCACACAGGACTATGCAACGAAGCGCTACCGCTCCAATGTCATGAACTGGGGTATGCTGCCGTTCCATCTGAAGGGTGAACCGACAGAATTCGAAGTCGATGACTACATCTATGTTCCGGGCATCAGAAAGGCTCTGCAGGAAAACAAACTGGATGATATCAAGGGATATGTCATCAAGAATGGCAAGGCCGAAGAAATCAGTCTGTATATCAAGGATATGACAGAAAACGAGCGTGAAATTGTCCAGGCAGGATGCCTGATCAACTTCAACCGCAACCGTAAAGCAGCTTAATCAGCTTAGACCAACGAGGGGGTACGGGTAATGCCGGCCTCCTCGTTTTATTATTATGCCTCCAGCGTATCTGCCAGCCGCATGGCAGTGATCAGAACAGACGCATCCTGTATGTTCCGCGGATCCAGTCCGCATAGTCTGTGGATTCTTTCCAGACGGTACTGCAGGGTGTTTTTATGTATAAAGAGCTGTTCCGAAGCTGTTTTCAGTGACATCTGACTGTCATAATACACTTTCAGAAGTTTTATGTCCGCTTCGGAAAGCTTCCGGACTGTTTTGTTCAGAAACAGCTCCCTGACATGGTAGGAAAGATCCGAGAAAAGGAGCTCGGTATACAGACTGTCAAATTCAACAAACAGATCATTCCTGCTTTTCATTGCAAGCTGTGCATCTTCATAGGAACGCGATACATGCATCAGACGGTGTGCGCTTCCGGCACACACTTTTGCCGGTATCTCCGTCAGTTCCCGGATAACAGATTTCTGTTCCTGATATGCGGATTCGCTGATGATGAGAATATAGTGGTCGGGATATTCATATGCATAGAAAGAATGATGAAGCCTTGAAAGAACAGCTTCCGCAGCATTTTCCATGACCGAAATATTGCCTGTTCTGTCAGGATTCTGAAGGGAAATGAGCACTGCCTGATAACGCTCCTGATAATCGAGGTCTTTCTGTTTCAGGAATTCCTGCAGGTATTCATGACTGATGGAGCCGTTCTGTACCAGTGTTCTTGCGACATAGGAAAACTCCGCCCGCTTCAGTTCTCTTGAAGCATCGAGATCACGCTCTCTCAGCAGAAGACGCATGATTCTGAGGGCAAGCTGTGCATACCTGCGTACTTCATCCGGTTCCCCGGTGATGCCGATCACGCCGACGGTTGTTCCGTGGTGCCGGAAAGGAATGTTGACGCCTTTCTGGGCTCCGGCATAGGTGTAGTTATCATATACATCGAGTGTCTCTCCGGTCTGGGCAGCCCGGTACCCGATCTCATGAAAATCGCCGATGCGTTTTTCATCCGTACTGGCAATAATGACGCCTTCGGTGGAAATATAGTTGATATCGTAGCCGCATACATCCCTTACGGCATTGACAATCTGCTGGGCAGTGCTTTGTCCGATCATATAGCCTCCATGTTTTGTGTTCTATATAACATATTTATCAAGTAAAAATGTACCTATATTCATTATACAGAACATACATCGGCGTCGGAAAAGAAGATATATTATAGGAGAAGAAAACAAAGAGAACAGGAGGAGAAAAATGAAACTGTTATTTGCTTCAGATTCCTTTAAGGGATCACTGACAAGCGAGCAGACCGTGGAACTGCTCGCAAAAGCCGCAAAGGAAGTATTCGGTGAGATCGAGTACAGCGGTGTACCGGTCGCAGACGGCGGGGAAGGAACCGTCGATGCTGTTGTCAGGGCAGAGCACGGCGAGTTTATTACCGCAGAAGTGTACGGACCGCTGATGGAACGTGTGAATGCGCAGTACGGAAAACTGGATGATAAGCGTGCCGTGATTGAAATGGCTGCCGCATCCGGACTGCCGATGGTTCCGAGAAACATGAGAAATCCGCTCTACACAACCACATACGGGACCGGAGAACTGATCCGTGATGCTCTGGACAGGGGCTTCCGCGATATTTCCATTGCGATCGGCGGCAGTGCAACCAACGACGGCGGAATGGGCTGTGCACGGGCATTGGGCGTCAGATTCCTGGATAAAAAAGGAAATGAACTGCAGGGAACCGGTGCCGATCTGGAAAAGGTTGCCGAGATTGATGTCAGCGAACTGGATCCACGTATCCGTGAGACAAAGATCACTGTCATGTGCGATGTTACGAATCCGCTGACCGGGAAGGATGGCGCAACGTACACATTCGGTGCACAGAAAGGCGCAACACCGGAGATTCAGGAACGCCTGGAAGCAGGCATGATCAACTACCGCGATGTAATCATCCGCCAGTTCGGAATCAATCCGGATGAAATCAGAGGCGGCGGTGCAGCCGGCGGTCTCGGTACGGCACTGATGGTATTCCTGAACGGTGAAATGAAATCAGGCATTGATACAGTGCTTGACCTGATCAGCTTCGACCAGCGTCTTGAGGGTGTGGACCTGGTCGTAACCGGAGAAGGCCGTACTGACTGGCAGAGCTGCTTCGGCAAGGTTATGCAGGGTGTCGGTGAACGTTCCGCAAAGAAGGGTATTGTTGCGGTCGGACTCAGCGGATCACTCGGACGTGATGCTTCGCAGATCTACAATCACGGCATTGAATCACTGATTACATCGGTTGATTCACCGATGCAGATCGAAGAGGCAATCAGCCGTGCGGAAGAACTGTATTATCTTGCGGCAGTCCGCATGTTCCGGTTTGTCAGAGCCGGCATGAAGATCGCTCAGAAGCAGTAAACTTCATCTCCCGGCATTCTGCATACCACAATTGAACAGACAGGCCGATATGGGTATATGAGACGGCCTGAATATGCGGAATGCGGGAATACGGATCATTCACAATAATCGAAGGGGGATTTCTTCAACATGGATTACAGCTTCACTACACTCGGGGCACTGCTCGGCCTCGTTATCGCCATCATTCTCATCATTAAGAAAGTACAGCCTGCTTACTGCCTGATTCTCGGTGCCCTGATCGGCGGCATCGTCGGCGGAGGCGGATTAAACACAACCGTCAGCACCATGGTCAGCGGTGCCGCTTCCATGATGTCCAGTATTCTCCGTATCCTCACCAGCGGTATTCTTGCCGGAGCACTGATCAAGACAGGTTCCGCACAGAAAATTGCCGAAACAATTGTCGAGAAGCTCGGTGAAAAAAGAGCGGTTATGGCAATTGCCATTGCGACAATGCTGATATGCGCGGTCGGTGTATTCATCGATATTTCCGTCATTACAGTCGCGCCGATTGCACTGGCAATCGGTGAAAAGGCAGGACTGTCCAGAAGCGGAATCCTGCTGGCGATGATCGGCGGCGGAAAAGCCGGAAATATCATTTCACCGAACCCGAATACCATCGCTGTTTCCGAAGCGTTCGGACGGGATCTGACCGCGGTCATGATGAAAAATGCGCTGCCTGCAGTCTGCGCGCTGATTGCGGCAATCCTGCTTGCTTCGATGCTGTCGAAGAAGGGCAGCGATAAAATCACATCCGCGGATCTGGAAATCGCCGGAAACACAGAACTGCCTTCCTTCGGTGCTGCGATCCTGGGACCGGTATGCGTCATCATCATGCTGGCACTGCGTCCGATTGCCGGAATTACCATTGATCCGCTGATTGCTCTGCCCGCGGGCGGACTGATCTGCACATTGGCAACAGGCAACGCAAAGCATATTACGGAATATACGGAATTCGGTCTTTCCAAAGTTGTCGGTGTTTCGATCCTGCTGATCGGCACCGGAACAATTGCCGGAATTATCAAGGCTTCCGCCCTGCAGTATGACGTTACAAATCTGCTTGCCGCAATGCATATGCCTGCATTTATCCTCGCGCCGCTTGCCGGCATCCTGATGGCAGGCGCGACAGCTTCCACAACAGCCGGCGCCACGGTTGCCGCACAGACATTCTCCTCCACACTGCTCTCTGCCGGAGTCTCCGGACTGGCTTCCGCCGCAATGATTCATGCCGGTGCAACCGTCGTTGACTCACTGCCGCACGGATCCTTCTTCCATGCGACCGGCGGATCTGTCAACATGTCGATTTCCGAGCGCATGAAGCTGATTCCCTATGAGGCTGCGATCGGTCTGACAAGCACAGTTGTCTCCGTGCTGTTATATCTGATTCTCGGATAATTCATTGATTTATGCAGAGCGCTCTTTCCCACGCGGAGAGAGTGCTTTTTTTCGTGATGCGTTTGTCGTCAGAGGCAATGGCTGATAATATGGAATTAATCGCAGCAGGAAGGTTCCGGATATGTCAGAAAACAGGGATGCAGTCAGAAAATATAAGGCGTTTATCAGCTACCGTCATAAGCCGCTGGATAAGGAAGCGGCCGAACGGATCCAGAAAAGCATTGAACGGTATACGGTACCATCAGAACTGAGGGAGAAGACAGGCGGTCAGAAGCTCGGGCTTGTTTTCCGTGATGAGGATGAGCTGCCGGTTTCTTCAAGCCTTTCCGACAGTATTACCTATGCATTGGATCATGCGGAATATCTGATCGTCATCTGTACGCCCGATCTGCCGAAATCCAGATGGTGCGAGCAGGAGATTCGTTATTTTATTGAAACACATGACCGTGAACATGTGATTGCTGTGCTGGCGGACGGACAGCCGGAGATTTCCTTCTCGCCGTATCTTCTGCATAAATATGATGAAAACGGTAATATCACGGATGACGTGGAACCGCTTGCCGCAAATATTGCCGGTGAAAACCATAAAATTGATAACAAAGCATATAAGAAAGAAATTGTCCGGATTATTGCGGCGCTGATCGGTGTTCCGTTTGATACATTATGGCAGCGGGAACGCCGGGCAAGAATGAACCGTCTGATGATGGTTATGGGAGCAGCTTCTGCCGCAATGGCGGTATTCCTGGGTGTGACTCTGAAACAGAATGCGACGATTTCCGAACAGAACCGCAGTCTGCAGGAACAGATGTCATCTATGAAGGTGGATGCCGGCTATACGTCACTGCAGTCATTTGACCGGAAGGAAGCGCTGCGCAATGCACTGGATGCTCTGGAAAGCAATGATCCGGCAATCTATGACCACCGGGCGGAGAATCTGCTGCTGCAGAGTCTCGGGGCATATCAGTACGGCGATTATCAGAGCAATCTGATCTACACCCAGTCAACGGATATTGCCGATCTGAAGGTGTCCGCTGATGGGAAATACGCTTACCTGTGCGATACGGTCGGAATCATCACAAAGATCGATGCCGAAACCGGCACAAGGATATGGCAGACGCCTTCCTGGGAAGCGGATCAGAATACCGGCAGTGAGGATTCCAGGGTTTATCCGGCGGAATCCGCGGGCGTGCTGGTATGCAGGAATCATGAAAATATCTGCGGACTTTCGGCGGATGACGGCAGGATGCTGTGGAATTACAGGTATGAGACTGCGAATGATTTTATCGCGGTGTCCGTGGATGGAAAGACGACAGCGCTGCTTGACAGGACTTATTTCGTGGAAGGCACATTGGAGGTAAACCGTGCAACGGATCTGATCTTCCTGAATACGGAAACCGGAGAAGAAACCGGAAGGATGTCGTTCGAAAAAGAGAAACGGGAGTTCTACTTCGCGGTGGATGCACTGCCTTCATCCTATGGAGCTTCCTTCTCTGACAGCGGGAAGTATTTTGCATTTGCCGTCTATGAACGGGATACGGAAGCCTATTCTGACGGCGCTTACAGGTATGTGCTGATTGATATGGATACCATGACCAAAGTTGTCGACAGTCAGGTAGATTATGCTCCGACAACCGGCAATCTTTTCCTCGGGATTGCGGTCAATGAAGAAACAAAAGATATGTACATTGCCCAATATAATCAGCGGTACAGTGCGATTATCAATATGGTGATACATCCCGACAGAGAAGAGCTTGAACTGGAATATATATCGCATACGATCGGTCTGAGCAAAGATACAGATCTGATCCGGCTGGATTACAACGATGTATCCTGCTGTCCGATGATCTGGGCCGGAAATAAAGTTGTATATGCTCTGGAGGATACTCTGTATATTCAGGACCGCACAAGTGCGAAAGGGCTGAGAAGCTACACGCTTGCCGGCGATATTCTGGATATGGAATGGCTGGACAGGGAAGAACAGACATTGAGCATCACCGCTTCCGGCGGTTATACAATCATGTTTGATCTGACCGATACGGAAGATTCCTTCTTTGAGTCCTATGCATCTTCCACATTTGATCAGAGCAGCCTGAAGAAAGCCGGAATGATTTACGGCGGACTGCTGAATCAGGATGAAAATGGTGCTTTGCTGGGAGTTCCGGCGGATGCGGGCAATCATGTTGTCAGGACGGAAACGGTTTATGATCCGCACCGCGCTGCAGTGCGGATGAAGGACCGCGTAGCTTCATATAATTCCTTTGTTATCCCTTCGGTTTCCGAAGATAACTATTTTGTGCTGTCGTTTGAAGACAGTGGAATTCTGCTTTCTTTGTTTGACGCAGCAACCGGTGAAGCAGTGAAAACCGCTGAAATAGACGGCAGGGATATCGTCCGTCAGTACCAATGCCGTGCTGAGGGCATTGTGTGCCTGGATGAAGAGCACATCATGGCAGGAAAATGGATTCTCGGACTGGACGGCAGCATCTCCTATCCAGAGGGGCTTGATGAAGATAATCAGGATAAGATTTATGCCATGTCTTTTTACTCGAAGCAGCTTTCTTCCGGGGATGCAGTGAGTGCATATGATGCTTCTGACAGCTATGGGTACAGTTATACGGAAATGTGGCTGAACGGAAAACTGATCCGGGAAGCGTATGAAAACGGATCGGAAATGATACTTTCACCGAAAGCGGAATACTTCGGAATCGGAGCCAACGGCTTTGTGACGGCATTCGGCACATACGGCATCAATGATGAAAACGGCAAGGTGGCTTCCGTATCCGAAGAACCTGCCTATGTTCTGTTTGATGCGGTGAATGCACAGCGGTATATCGTAGAAGATCTTCAGAAAGATGCTGTGAACCGGATCATTGCGCCGGGAACGGAAACAGATATCTTTGCCTGCGGGGATGATCTCGGAAGGATTTACCTGTACCATATCAGGGACAACGGGGGAGAAATGCTGAAGGACGGCTATTCCGTCGGTGAAATCCGGATGATGAAATTTGTGCCGGGCGACCGCTATCTGGTCATTCTGGCCAATACCGGAAGAGTTGATGTTCTGGATACACAGACCGGTGAAACCGTTTATTCGGAGGTGATTGACAGCCGGCTCGGAAACAGTCTGTACAAGGCGATGGAATGCACATCCGATGAACAGAATCACCGCATCTTCCTGAAATTCAGATCGAGCGACAATTCGCAATATGGGCGCTTTGCAATTCTGGATTCGCAAGCCTGGACACTGATGCTTTATACTGATAAGGAAGTGCTCTGCCGTCTGGAAAACAACGACCGTATATATGCGGTTTCGGAAAGTGAAGTGGAATCCTATCCGGTATACTCACTGGAAGAACTGAAGGCATGGGCAGAAGATGTCCTGAATCAATAAAAATCATACCCGGAGAGAAATATATGGCACTGATTACAATTCTTATCTGCGCAGGACTGATTCTGACACTCCTGCTGGTATCGCTCGGCTCTCAGCCGAAAGTCATGAACCGGATCACCGGATACCTGTTTCTGGTATCCGGCATTGCCGGAATCATTCTTTACGGATACGGTTTTTTCCGGCTGTACGGTGCAACGGCGATTACCGTGCTCCGTACTGTTTTTGCTGTATTCTGCATGTTTCTCGGCAGGAATGAGATATCCGCCATCAGCGCTGTTCCTGAGCTGAAAGCCGGGGGTATTCAGATCATTATTTATCTGCTGCATCTGGCCGCATTGTATGCCACTGCCAGTGCGGTGGTCACAAATGTCGGGGCAAAGCTCATCCGGACGCTGAATCTGCTGTTTCTGCATCATAAGACGATCCGGCTGATTTACGGCGTCAGTGAATCCTCCGTCCGGTTTGCAGGAAGACTGCCGGACAGGAAACATGCGGCGACAGTCTTTATTGACAGCGGCAGCGGCGCGGCTTTTGATACAGAAATCCTGCGGATGGGCAGCATCATGTTTTCAGACGGAAATGCACAGAATCCCGACGTTTCCTTTCTGAGGCGGATCGGCATGAAGCCGGGGAAGAAGAAACTGGATGTGTACTGCCTCGATGAGGACAGCGACAGAAATCTGATATACGGAAGACGGCTTAAAGAAGCGCTGAATGAGGCGGGAATACCGGCGGAACAGTGCAGAATCACACTGCTTGGGAATGAAGAAGTCTGCGGAGAACTGATGCCCGGGTTTTCTTCCGTTTCCGCCCTGAACAGGGAAGAGCTTGCGGCAAGGCTGATGGTCCGGGAATATCCTCCGTACAGGACAATGAAGTTCACGGAGGATGGTGATGCGCAGGATGACTTTGAAGTGCTGATTGTCGGATTCGGCAGAACGGGACAGGCTGTGCTGCGTCAGCTGGTGAAAAGCGGTCAGTTTGCCGGCAGCCAGTTCCGTGCGGCGGTGATAGCCAGGGATTATTCCCAGGCATCCGGTTCGTTTTCCGGCAGATATCCCGGACTGATGCAGGCATATCAAATTGATTTCCTGGAAGAAAATGCACGCGGTCTGAATGTATATCAATATCTTGAAGAACACTCCGGGAGGCTGAAATATATTGCGGTGTGCACCGGAAATGAAAAGGAAAATATGGAAATTGCCCGGGAGTATGATGCTTTTCTGCATCAGCACGGATGCAGTGCTGAGGTTATTCAGTGCTCCGCAGAAGGTATTACCGTATTCTCAAAGAACGACGGAACACCTCAGACGCTGGATCCTTATACCCCTGAGATTCTGGACGGCAGTGAACTGGACCTGATGGCAAAGATACTGAACCATCAGTATCACCGGGAAGAGAATCACAGCATGGAAGAAGACTGGGCAGGATGCGATTACTTCAGCCGGATGAGCTGCCGGGCTGCGTCCGACTTTATGGAGGCATTCATGGCAGTTTCCGGAATCAGCGCGGAAACACTGAAGGAACAGGGCTGGCCGGAAGATAGAAATGAACTGATGGAACATCTGGCTGAGACGGAGCACCTGAGATGGTGCGGCTTCCATTATGCCTCCGGTTATCAGACGATGAGCAGAGAGACATTCCGGGAGCGGGTACTGCAGAAATATGCAAGAGCGGGAAAGGATCCTGAGAAGAAACTTCATATCTGCCTGGTTCCGTGGGAAGAACTGCCGGAAATTGACAGAATGGAAAAGGAACTGACCGGCAGGGAAGTGAACTATCAGGAAATGGATTATGACAATGTGCGTATGATCCCGGAAATGCTGAGGGAAAAGGAGCGCTATGAAGAAAACAGGAAATAACAGATACAGAATCGGTCTCATGATTCTGACAGTTTATGCGCTGCTGATTACATTGCTGGTGCTTGCGGAAAGAGATGCGGAGAACGCAACAATTACCGGCGTGCCGAATGCATTGTGGTATTCTGTCACGACATTGACGACCGTCGGATACGGCGATACCTATCCGGTCACGGGAACCGGCAAAGTCATCGGCTTTATCTTCCAGATGCTGAGTCTCGGCGTACTGGCGGCTCTGGCCGGCTTCCTGTTCCGCGCGTTTCGGACACAGCTGATTCCGAAGTTCATGCTTGCCGCAAAGCGTGACAGGACCTGGGCGGTGTTTTCTTCGGATTCCGATGCATCGCTGATGCTTGCCGGAAGACTGAAGGAAGAAAATCCGGATGATGAGATCCTGTTTGCATTGCCGAAGGAAGAAACAGAAGCGGATCTGCCGGGAATGAAGCTGACGGCATCCGTACCGGAAGTGCTGCACTGGCAGAAGGGAAAGGGAAAGTCTCTTGTCTTCTGCATGGATGAGGATGAATATGAAAACCGCAGGCTTGCACAGCTGCTGAAGAATACGGCCGCGGAAGTATATTGTCTGAGCGGTGATGAACCGGATCAGATTCCGGATCATCAGACATACTTCAACTCCGCTTCCTGCATGGCCCGCATGTACTGGCGGAAGTATCCGGTACTGAAGCCGGAAGAAACAATTATTCTGGCAGGAAACGGAACCGGTGCGGAAGCCTTGCTGGAACAGGGGCTCATGGTAAATGTGATTTCACCTGACCAGCATATCCGTTATATCCTGAGCGGAGACTGGAGTGAATTCCGCAGAAATCACCCTTATCTTTCCGAAGCTGCAGCGTTCGGTGAAAACACTCCGGCTGACACGCTCCGGTTTACGGAGCAGCCATGGAATCAAGACTGGGAAATATGCAGAACTGCGGACAGAATCATTCTTTGTTTTGAGACGGAATCAGAAAATGCGGCGGCGCTTTCCGCATTGCGCAGATACTGCCCGGTCGGCGGAAAAATATATGTACGGGATCATCTGATGCACGAAAATGCCGTAAGTTTCGGCAGCACAGAAGAAATATACACGCCTGAACTTGTCATGCAGAGATCCCTGAACCGGCTGGCGGAAGCACTGCATGGAAACTATCTTGCTCATAACAGCGGCAGTCTTCCCGACTGGAATCATCTGTCGGAATTCCTGCGCAGGTCCAATCTTGCTTCGGCGGATCATCTGTATATGAAAGCATTGATCCTGACGGGAAGCGGGGAGACGCCTGCGGAATCTGAAATGCATGAGCTGTTCCGGAAAGCTGCAGAAAGATACAGACAGCTGTCGGAAGATGAAAAAGATACCTGCCGGCGGATTGAGCATATGCGCTGGAACAGGTTTCATCTGCTGAATAACTGGCAGTATGCGGAAGTCAGAAACAATCAGCTCCGGCAGCATCCGCTGATCCGGCCGTTTGACAGTCTTTCCGAATCTGACCGGGCAAAGGATGATTATGCCTGGAATCTTCTCGAAGAAGCCGGGCACATCGTCTGAAATGTATTGAAACAATTTTCATGAATCAAATGTAAAAACAGAGTGAATGCTGAAAAAATGTATGGATGCGCATTGACCCTGTTTTTTGTATCGGTAAAATGATCTCATAAAGGCTGTGAAGAGAAGAGTAGTCTGATCGGAAATCCTTCAGAGAGCCCTGTATGGTGAGAACGGGCGGATGGAAAGCAGATGAACATGGTCCCGGAGCTGCATGCCTGATATTTAGGGCATGACGGAATTTCCCCGTTACAGGAAAGGAGTATGATGGTACTCTCTGAGGCGGCTGCAGTGATGCGGCTGTAAAAGCAAGGTGGTAACACGTGGAATGAATCCCCGTCCTGGCATGCATATATGCGGGACGGTTTTTTATTGAAGGAGGGCGCACCGGTGATCACAATCAGAGGACTGAAGAAGACATTCCGGGCAGAGAAACAGTTTGTCCATGCGGTGAACGGAGTGGATCTGGAAATCGGGCAGGGAGAAATATTCGGGGTAGTCGGATATTCCGGCGCCGGCAAGTCAACGCTTGTCCGCTGCATCAATTTCCTGGAAATACCGGATGAGGGCAGTATCGCCATTGACGGATTCGGCACATTCACTGCCCGGAACGGTCAGCTGTACCATACGGATGAGGGCGGAAAAGAAACTCCGGCTTCTGATAAACAGCTGAGAAATCTCCGCCGCAGCATCGGCATGATCTTCCAGCACTTCAATCTGCTGGATCGGAGCACGGTATTTGAAAATATCGCCTATCCGCTGCGCTATACCGGAAAATCCAAAGCGGAGATTGAAGCGAAGGTAAAGGAACTGCTGGAGCTTGTGGATCTGTCCGATAAGATCAATTCATATCCCTCGGAACTCTCCGGCGGTCAGAAACAGCGTGTTGCGATTGCCAGGGCGCTGGCAAACGATCCGAAGATCCTGCTGTCGGATGAAGCAACCTCGGCACTGGATCCGGATGTCACGGAATCAATTCTGAAACTGCTGAAGGAACTGAACCGGAAACTGGGACTGACGATCATCCTGATCACGCATGAGATGGCGGTTGTCAGATCCATCTGTGACAAGGTGGCTGTCATGGAACACGGCGAAGTGGTGGAAGAAGGCAATGTCTATGATATCTTCGCAAATCCGCAGGCCGGCAGCACAAAACGGTTCGTGAATGCGTCCTTTGGTCTCAGCAACCTCGATAAACTGACGGAAACCGGTGTGGTATCCGTCGGTCCGACGGGAAAGCTTGTGCGGCTGACATTCAGCCGTGACAGTGTCGGAGAAGCACTGATCTCACAGGTTTCGAGAAAATTCAACATCAATCTGAATATCGTACTGGCAAATGTGGAGGTACTGCAGGACGCCCCGCTCGGAGCAATCATTGTTCTGGCGGACGGCAGTCCCGAAGATGTGAAAGCGGCACTGGAATATATTGAGCAGTGCAATGTAAGAGTGGAGGTGATACTTGATGGAATGGCTTGAATCGTTCGCACCGAATGTGGTGATTTACTGGCGTGAATTCATCCAGAGCTGTATGGCCACAGGTCAGATGTTTCTGATCGGCGGAGGCATCTCCCTTGTCATCGGATTCTTCTTCGGTGTACTTCTGATCATCACAAGATCCGGAGGAATCCGGGAGAACCGGTACATCTATACGTTCGTCAACTTCTTCATCAATATCTTCCGCTCCGTACCGTTTATTATCCTGCTGATCTTCCTGATTCCCTTTACCAGAATGATCATGGGGACGGCAATCGGCGTTAAGGGAGCCATCATTCCGCTGTGCTTCGGCTGTGTGCCCTTCTTTACCAGGCAGGTCGAAACGGCATTGTCCACCGTCGATCCGGGCAAGGTGGAAGCAGCCAGGGCGATGGGCAGCGGCATCCCGGGCATAGTGTTCCGTGTCTATATGCACGAAGCCGTACCGGATCTGATCCGTGTCATCACGATTACGGCAATCAGTCTGATCGGACTGACAACCATGGCCGGTGCGGTCGGTGCCGGGGGCATCGGAAGCTTCGCGATCAATTACGGCCAGAATCTTCATCATCAGGATATTGTCAATGTATGCGTGCTGTTATTGCTGGTGATCGTATCGGCAATGCAGACGATCGGTAATACACTGGCCGGAAAAACGACAAACAGAGCATTGTTCAGAAAAAAGAACTGAAAGGAATAAAGAATTATGTTTTCATTGAAAAAAGCATTCACTGCACTCACTGTATCCGCACTTGCCTTCACTCTGACAGCCTGCGGCGGATCCTCCGATTCTTCCTCATCAACTGCTTCCAAAGATCCCGTCAAGATCGGTATTCCCGATGATGCGACAAACGGCGGACGCGCCATCAAGCTGCTGGAAACAGCCGGATTGATCAGCGTCAATCCGGATGCCGGATGGGTACCCGAGCTGAAGGATGTCACCGAATATATCTACAACATTGAAATCGTTCCGACAACGGCCAATACACTTCCTTCGACACTCGATGACTTCGGCGCCTCCACCATTAACGGTACCTATGCGATTCCGATCGGACTTGTTCCTTCCAGAGACGGTCTGATTGTTGAAAATCAGGCAGATGCGGTAGCAGAAGGGGAAAAGAATCCGTTCATCAATATCATTGTCGCAAGAACAGAAGAAAAGGATAACGAGACGTTTGCCAAAGTCGTAAAGGCGTACAACACGGACTATGTAGCCCAATATATTCTCGCAAAGTTCCAGGAAGCATCCATTCCGGCATGGGAGTGGAGCCCGACGGAACTGAGTGACGAGGCAATCGTGGATGAAGTGGATCATTACGAGTCTTCCGCCGACGGAAAAACAGTCGTCAGAGTCGGTGTCTGCGGCGCATCCAATGATTCCTGGAGAGCTGTTCAGAAGATTCTGGATGATAACGGCGATAATATCTATATCGAACTGGTACGGTTTGATGCCTACACGCTGCCCAATGAAGCGCTGAACAGCGGCGAGATTGATCTGAACTCCTTCCAGCATTATGCATATCTGGAAAAGGAAATTGCTTCCCAGGGATATGATCTGACAGTCATCGGAGATACCAGCATGGCTCCGCTGACACTGTATTCCAGAAAATATACATCACTTGATGAACTGAAAGAAGCAGCCGGAAAGAAATAAAGAAACGAGGTATTAAGGCATGACAGATCTGAAAGAAAGAATCGCTGCATTTGCGGATGAGCACGGCAAAACCTATCAGGACATTGCTCTTGCAATCCATGCAAAACCGGAAGTCTCCAACTACGAATTCTTCGCATCCGAAACACTGAGCAGTCAGCTCAAGGCGGAAGGCTTTGAGATCGAACTCCCCGCAGCGCATCAGAGAACCGGATTTGCGGCATATTATAAATCCGGGAAACCCGGACCGGTCATTGCCTTCCTTGCGGAATACGACGCCCTTGCCGGACTGGGACACGGCTGCGGGCATAATATCTTCGGTGCGACTTCCTCACTTGCCGGAGCGGCGCTGAAGAGTGTGATTGATGAAATCGGCGGTGAAGTCCGCGTATACGGAACGCCGGGAGAAGAAGGCGGCGAAGAGGGGAGTTCCAAAGGAAGCTTTGTCAGGGACGGCTACTTTAAGGATGTGGATGCGGCGCTCTGCGTACATCCGGGAAGCGGACCGAAGAACGGACTTTCCACCAGAAATCTGGCAAATGCGCCGGTGGACATTGAATTCTGGGGCAGACCTGCCCATGCGGCAGCCATTCCCGAACAGGGACTGAATGCTCTGGATGCGCAGATCATGGTATACAACGCAATCAGCGTACTTCGTCAGCAGCTGCCCACGGATGTCAGAATCCACGGCATTATCACCGACGGCGGCGAAGCACCGAATGTGATTCCGGAATATACCAAATCCAAGTATTTCCTGAGAGCGGCATCGAAGGAAACGGTGGATATGGTTTATGAGAAGGTAGAGAACATTGTAAAGGGTGCGGCACTGCAGACCGGATGCACGGGAAAGATGCATTTGTTCCAGAACTTCGTGGAGAATATGGTTCTGACACCGAAGCTGGATCAGGTCTGGGTCAGAAACATGAATGCGCTCGGACAGACATGTGAGCCGCAGACATGGAAAGTCTCTCCGGGATCCAGTGATGTCGGAAACGTTTCTCAGGTTGTTCCGGCAATCCAGCCTCATATCAGCATTACCGATGTGCAGGTACCCGGTCATTCTCAGGGAATGGTCGAAGCATCCCGTTCTGAAAAGGGTATGAAATCCATTATCCTCGGAGCAAAGGCGCTGGCATGGACAGCAGTGGATCTGCTGACCGATCCGCAGCTGCTGTCTGAGATCAGAAAAGAACATGCGTACAACGTAGCGCATCAGAAAGATCTCGACTGATTCCGTAAAAAAGACAGTAAAAAAACTCATCGGTCTTCCGTACAGCACGGAGAGAACCGGTGAGTTTTCATTTTTATAACACGGATTTTCTGTATTCATTTCCGAAGGTTTCCATTGCCGAGATGATCGGACGCATGGATTCGCCGAGCGGGCTCAGAGCATATACCACTCTGGGCGGTACTTCAGGATATACAGTACGTGTGACAATACCGTCCTCTTCCATGGACCTCAGTGATTCCGTCAGAACTTTCTGCGAAATTCCGTCAAGGTCTTTCTTCAGTTCGTTGAAGCGCCATGGTCTTGCCATCAGATTTCTCAGAATCAGCAGTTTCCACTTGCTGCCGATAAGCTGAACAGTAGTGGCAACAGGACAGGCTGGAAGTTCTTCTTTTGTTTTCATGATGTATCTCCTTCTGCCGCAGATCAACTATAGCAGATACAGATACATGGTTACAAATAGGTGACCGGGCCACAAAAAAGTGCGTACTTTTATTGCAAAGAAAATGTGATGATAATTATAACTGCAGAGGAGGAACGGCGACAATGAAAGAACTGATTGAACTGATCAAAAACAGGAGAACGATCCGGAAATACAAGAGTGAACAGATTGGGGAGGAAGAGCTGAATCTGATTCTGGAAGCGGGAATCCATGCGCCGAGTGCCGGCGGGGGTCAGAGTACGAAAATCGTGGCGCTGCAGAACCGGGAACTCTCGGAACAGCTCGGAAAGATCAATGCCGGAGTCATGAAACGCAGGGAAGGTGTGCATGTCTCGGATGAGCAGCCAAGCATTATTGACGACCCTTCGATCCGCAGCGGGTTCTACGGAGCACCGACCGTATGCGTGATCTTCGGCAGAACAGCGGGCTCCTACAGCATTGCGGATTCCTTCTGCTCGGCAGAAAACATGATCCTGGAGGCTTCTTCCATCGGTGTATCCTCCGCAATTATCGGCAGAGCGGAGATGACATTCGACAATGATTTCGGAAGAAATCTGATGAAAGAGTGGGATATTCCGGAAGATTATACGGCACGCTGCTTTGTGATTCTCGGCTATCTTGACGGTCCGTATCCGTCCGTGAAGCCGAGAAAGGAAAACAGAATCAGAATTATCCGGTAAATCATACAGGACATATCCTGTGATATGTAATATTATAAAGCAGAAAAGATTGTACAGGAGGAGAAAATGATCAGAAAGATTGCAGATGATATCAATGAATTTGAGGCGGTTCACACAGAAATATCCAATGTACTGCTCAACGGAGAAACAGCCGTCCGGGTTGTCAAGGCGGATAAGCTGATGCAGTTTGATGAGAACACACTGGTGAGAGTAAAAGATTGCGATTTCCATAACGGAACCATTAAGGTGAAAATGCTGAGCAGACTTCTTCCGGATGCACCGGATTTTGCAAGGGGATTTATCGGTATCGTATACAGGGTGAATGATAACAATTCTGAATTTGAATCGTTCTATATCCGTCCGACAAATGGGATGACGGATGATCCGGTCAGAAAATCTCATGGCTGCCAGTATTTCTCTTATCCCGGTTATACGTTCTCCTATTTCAGAGAATTCAATATCACCAAATACGAAGCTCCGATTCATAACGGGCTGGATGAATGGGTGCAGCTGAAGGCGGTTATCAGGGATGAAGCTGCGGAATTCTATCTGAATGATGAACCTGAACCGGTACTTACGGTGAAGGATATGAAGCACGGAAAAGATGCCAGAGGTTCCGTCGGCTTCTTCTCTGAGATCGGTACAGAAGCATTCTTTAAAGATCTGGAAATCGAATCTGAAGATTAAAACAAAAGCCGCAATTTCTGCGGCTTTTTCAATGGTGAGTGCTGAATTTGCTGTCATTTCCGCATCGGAACGTTTCCGGAGAGGCAGAAGAACCTTCATTAATAGCAGTTATGCATAAAGCCTATCCGTCCTTGTTCCAGGCACATCCAGCAGATCAGTGAACCGGCAAAGACAAATAAGGAAACATGCAGAAACTCAGGGAAAGGAATCCGGTACAGTTCCAGCGCAATCATGACATCCACCGCCAGCATAACAGAAATACCGGCAATGAACTGCCGGTTACGGCTGCTTCCTGCGGCATCCTGCAGGCAGTACCTGTACAGCAAAGCAAAGCCAAGCAGCGGCAGAACATAATAAAGCAGGCCGGGAAGCACAGGAAAAGAAGCCTGATAAAACAGCAGCTGCCATAGAACTCCTGACAGTATTCCGATGATTAAAGGTATGTACAATAGCTTCTGTTTCTGCATTTCTGACTCCGTACCCTGATTTACAAATAAATTATAAAACAGAACCTGTGAATCTGACAAAAAATAAAGAACTGCCTGAATCTGGTGGCTCTTCAATCCTGTTTGGTTCACTTTTTTGAGCAGAATACATTTTTCCGGCATTTGGACGGTAAAACTGGATAATAAAAAAACCGCATTTTCATACGGTTTTTTCCAATGGTGAGCGCTAAGGGACTCGAACCCATGACCCCTTCCACGTCAACGACCCCGGCGGCTCTTTTTAGCTCTTTCTAACGTCTCATAATACCGCATAAACATGCGGTTTTTTGGCGCTCTGCTCTTCGTATCTTCGTGTATCTTTTTGGCGTGACTTGTAACGCACTCACGCCAAATTCACGCCAAGGGTCAGGGGTTGAAAAAGAGCAGTTATGCTCTGCTCTTCCTCAGTTCAAGTATCATCCGGGCTTCCTCTGCTGACAGGTCTGTGAGGCTGATCTGCGGCTTCTGCTCCGGTCTCTGATCGACACCATACAGCGCCTTCCTCAGCGTGTCTGAGGCTCTTCTCGTGCCTCTGTCAACGGACTCGACATAGTTCTGTATTGTCGTGCGGCTGTTTACGTGTCCCAGCCTCTCGGAGACTG
>SVBN01000123.1 GCA_015058875.1 Erysipelotrichaceae bacterium
GGGGTCTTACCGATCTGCTTGATGATGGCTTTCTTCAGCTCTTCCACAAACTGATCAGCCACTTCCTCGGCAACCGCCACCTGATTGATATTGATGCAGATCTGCCCCGAATTGCAGATCTTGAAGAAGGCAATCTTTCTGGCCGCGTCCTTCAGATCGGCGTCTTTCCGGATCACGCACCAGTTGCCGTTTTCTCCGCCGAGCTCCAGAGCAACCGGAGTCAGATTCTTCGCAGCGCTTTCCATGACATGGATGCCGACCTTCGGCGAACCGGTATAGAAGATCTTGTCAAACCGTTCTTCCAGACAGAAGTCCGCCACATCATGTCCGCCGTCTATGACAACGGCATATTCATCCGAGAATGTCGATGCGATCATCTTCTGCAGCACTTCGGTGCACTTCTTTGATTTGGAACTCATCTTCATCACCGCGGTATTTCCGCCGGCAATGCTGGCGGTCAGAACGCCGATCGAAAGCAGCACCGGGAAATTGAACGGCGAGATGATCAGCGATACGCCGTAAGGCATCTTGTAGACTTTGGTAATCACGCTCGGGAATGCCACCATGCCGCTGTAATGGGTCTCGGGCTTCGCCCACTTTTTCAGTCCGTGGATTGCTTCGTTGATTTCAAGAATCACATCGCCGATATCGCAGAAATATGCCTCCGGCACGCTTCTTCCGAGATCTTCATGCAGCGCTTCTTCCAGCTCCTTCTCATAGGCTTCCAATGCCCGCTTCAGTCTCTGCAGCTGGCCGATGCGCCAGTCGACATCCAGTGTTTTGCCTGTTTTGAAAAATGCACGCTGTTTTTCCACCGCCTCATGGACGGCCTGTTTTGTCCACTCCATAGTTCTCCTCCTGTTTATCACAATCCTGAAACAGCCTGAAAGACATACCTTCTTCGGTGCATAACTTTCAGGCTCGCTTTAAATCCCGATTTTCATAACTCCTCCGGACGCACAATGATAAAAAGCAATTATGATCTGCTCAGCATGATTACGTGTGGCTTTATCTGATTTAAATATAGCATATGTTTCAGAAAACGGCATAATAAAGCAATTTTTTCGTTGACGAACAATATGTGTTCTGTTAACATAATCGTTGCGTCAAATAATGGCAGCATACAGAGTCGTGCCCAAGGCGTTCTTAGCAGAGATCTGTTGTCGGAGTAACTTGCTGCAATAAGCGAAACGGCCAATAAGAACACCCCGCACTGATGATCTGTACCTGTTGTTGTTTCTCGGCCATTTATAAGGAGGAAACAAAACATGGCACGTTACACAGGACCGGTATGGAAGAAGTCCAGACGCCTCAGCTTCTCCGTTCTCGAAACCGGTGAGGAGCTTAAGAAGCGCACTTATGCTCCGGGTCAGCATGGACCTACAAAACGCGTAAAACTGAGCGGTTACGGAACACAGCTCCGCGAAAAGCAGAGAGTCAGAAACATGTACGGCGTCAGCGAGCGTCAGTTCAGCAATCTGTTCCAGAAAGCATCCAAGATGGAAGGTATGGCAGGTGTCAACTTCCTCGTACTGCTGGAATCCCGTCTGGACAACCTCGTATACCGCATGGGCTTTGCAAGAACCCGTGCAGGTGCACGTCAGCTGGTCAATCACGGACACATCGAAGTCAACGGAAAGAAAGTTGACATCCCGTCCGCAGAGATCAAGCCGGGTTCCGTTATTGCTGTTCGTGAAAGAGCACGCAATATGAAAGCTATCAGCGAAGCTCTCGAAGCTAACATCACTGCTCCGGCATATGTTGACGTTGATAAGGAAAACAAAAAAGGTACATATGTACGCCTTCCTGAAAGAAGCGAACTGAATCAGGAAATCAACGAAGCTCTCATCGTTGAATACTACAACAGATAAGCTCAGTCATGAAAACCGGATCATTGCGATCCGGTTTTTTCTTTTGCAATATTCTTTTTTCTTTCTTCAGGCATTCATTTCCGCACCGATCAGTTTTCTTGCACGGATGGCAAGCGGGACTGTAATCAGCAGTGAAAGCGCATCAGCCCCGCACTGGGCGGAAGCCAGTCCGTTTACGCCCATCAGAGCCGGAAGGATATACAGCAGCGGGATCAGAAGATATCCCTGTCTTGCGGTGGAGAGCGCAAGCGCTGACTTAGCCTTGCCGATGCCGGAATAGAACATGTTATGAATGGACAGGAATGTGTGTGCCGGCAGTGCGATGCACTGCAGAACAATACACAATGAGCAGATTCTCAGCACTTCCGGATCCGCCTGCTTGTTGAATACAGAGATCAGCGGTCTGCGGAAGAGAATGATAACAGCCCCCATGATAATGCCTCCGACAATGGAAACCATCGTTGCAAAGTCCAGGCCTTCCCGGACACGGTCATAGCGCTTCGCACCCCAGTTGAATCCGGCGGTCGGCTGATAGCCCATACCGAAACCGAGAATAATCGCAAACGGGAATTCCATGACGCGATTGGAGACGCTCATTGCCGCAAGCGCCGACGTGGAATAGGAACTGGCAATCCGGTTGATCGTAATATTGCCGTAGATCATGCACAGGGTTCTGAGCAGTGACGCGGAACCGATCCGGATGACATCCAGCGCCTCTTCCTTCACGATCCTGAACTTCTTCAGGGAGATATTGACCGCACTCTTATGAGCGATATACATATAAGCCAGGATGGTAAAGCTGATGGTCTTTGAAATTGCCGTGGCAATGGATGCACCGGCAACACCGAGACCGAGCGTCCTGATGAAGATCGGATCGAGGAAGCAGTTCAGAATGCCGCCGAAGCCGATGCCGATCATCGCAATGGATGCGCTGCCTTCGCTTTTCAGACACATGTTGAAGATAAAGCTGCCGACCATGAATGGTGCCGCAAGCAGAACATACTGCGCATACTGCATAGCATATACAGCGCAGTCATCGTTGGCTCCGAGGAAATATACAAGGGATCGGATATTCGGAATGCCGAGCGCCAGCATGATCAGCCCCAGTCCCATGCCGATGACCAGTGATGTGGACAGAACCCGGTCCGCAGCCTCCTGATCACGTCTGCCGAGACTCCTTGCCAGGTAGCTCGCCGCACCGGAACCGATGAATGTTCCGATCATGGAAATCGAACGCTCCAGCGAACTGTTGACGCCGACTGCCGCAGTCGCGTTTGTTCCGATTGTGCTGACAAAGTATGTATCCACCAGGTTGTAAAATACGGTGATCAGCTGTGCGGTGATCGTCGGCACAGCCATTGAAATGATTGTCTTTCTGATATCGCCGTTCAGCATCATATCAGCTTTCTCTTCCCTTGTTTTTGCCATGATTTCCCCCCTCTTCGTTTTTACAGATATAAAAATACCTCCGGGCAGGGTCACCGCGGTTTCAACATCTGAGGCAGACACAGCTGAAATCATGATAAAAGACAGCCTGGTCAGACTGTCTCAGAATTCCGATCCTTTAAATTTGGACGGGGAACAGAATAAACTCTAAAACAGAATTGGGACAGGAAAAGATATCTGATCAGATATTGCTGTAAAGCAGTATGGGATCAATATCTTTTTATATTTATGAACTAATG